>NZ_VWWK01000035.1:0-55879 GCF_011753035.1 Burkholderia sp. Ax-1720
GGCCGGCGCGCTGGGCGGCACCGCCCAGGGCGGCACGGTGCTGACCGGCACCAATGTCGCGAACGGCGCGGGCGGCGGCCAGGCCACCGGAGCCGGCACCGGCGCGACCGTGTCGGCCCCGGCGCCGGCCAATGCCACGCCGGGCCAGGTGGTGGCCGGCGGCAAGGTGCCCGACGAGGCCACCAAGGCGGCCGTGCTGCAGAAGCTGCGCGACACCTACGGCGCCGGCAACGTGGTCGACCAGATCGAGGTGGGCGACGTCACCACCCCGCCGAACTGGAGCGCCAACGTGCAGAAGCTGATCGGCCCGCAGTTGAAGCAGATCAGCAAGGGGCAACTGAAGATCGACGGCACCTCGATCGACGTGAAGGGCGAGGTCCGCAACGAGGCGCTGCGCCAGCAGGTGGCCAGCGACATGGCCAACCAGCTGAACCCGACCTACACGATCCGCAACGCGCTGCGCGTGAGCGCCTCCGAACAGGGCATCCTCGACCAGACGCTGGCCAACCGCACCATCGAGTTCGAGACCGGCAGCGCCACGCTGACCCCGCAGGGCCGCGCGATCCTCGACCAGATGGCCGACGCGATGAGCAAGCTGGCGAATCGGCAGGTCACCGTGATCGGCCACACCGACAACTCGGGCAACCGCGCCACCAACATCTCGCTGAGCCAGGCGCGCGCCGACGCGGTGAAGGGCTACCTGGTGGCCAAAGGCATCGCCTCGCAGCAGTTGACCACCACCGGCGTGGGTCCCGACCAGCCGATCGCCTCGAACGACACCGCCGACGGGCGGGCGCGCAACCGCCGCATCGAGTTCCGCGTCAGCCAGTAAGCGCTCAGCAAGGCCGGAAACGACAACGGCACCGACGGGATCTCCCGCCGGTGCCGTTTTTTCATGGAGCCGGCCGCGCGAGGCGGCGCCCGCTCAGTTGTTCTCGTCGGGCTTCAGGCCCAGCAGCTCGCGGATATGCGACAGCGAGCCGTCGTCCTTGACCACCGAGGCCAGCCACTGGTGCAGCGGCATGTCGGCCCATTCGGCGGCCTTGTCGGCGAGATAGGCGACCGGGCTGTGCGGCTCGGTGGCGCGGAAGTACTTGGCGACGGCGCGCAACTGCTCGACGGCCTGCGCGCGATTCTGGATGCCGGCGATCACGGTCGGCGCGGCGACCGGGACCGGGACGGGCTGAACGGGCTGGGCGTGGGGCATCGGTGCGATCGGCTCCGGGGAAAGCGGGGTCTTGAAGCTCGGTTCGGCGCGTTCGAGCGAGGCGCCCTGGCCGGGCTGCGCGGGCGGCGGCGCCACCGGCTGCGCCTCGGCCACGTAACCCTGCTCCTTGGCGAAGCGCTCGGCCAGCATGCGCACCGATTCGTAGGCGTCGCGCGCCTGGCGGAAGCTCGGCGCGGCATTGCCGGCACGGCGCTCGAGCTCGTCGTCGAGCGTGTCGAGCGCGGCGCGGAACGCGGACAGCTTGGCCAGCAGCGTGGCGTAGAAGGCCACCGAGGTCATCCGCTTGGAGGCCTCGATCTGCTCGACCGCCGGCTTGTTGCGCGAGATCTCGTGGGCGTTGTCGGGGTCGCGCCGTACCGCCTGCGCGACGTGCTGGGCCACCTCCCAGTCGAGCGCGGTATAGGCGCTGCCCGAGCCGTCGGTCAGGGGAATGGCGCGCAGCAGCTCGGCGGTGCGCCCGGACAGCCAGCCGACATTGCCGAGCCGGTATTCGGCGTCGTCGCCCTCGGGCAGCGGATGCACCTGGTCCCACCAGGTATGCACCAGGCCCGCCAGCAGCTCGTAGCCCTGGGTCAGCCCGCCCACGCCGTCCTGGATCGCCAGCGCCTCGGTGAGCCAGACCGCCAGGCGCAGGTCCTTGGTGCGCGTGCCGAGCAGCTCGACCGACTGCTCGACCACGAAGCCCCAGTCGGCTTCCTTGATTTCGGTGATCCATTCGCCCTGGTCGAGCGAGGGATCGTCGAATTTGCGCGCGTGCTGGATCGCGTCGAATTCGGACGAGAACAGCAGGTCCTCGCCGCAGGGCGAGGCCTCGCTGAGGGGCGCGAGAAGCGCGGTGACGTGAATCGGCATGATCGTGGTGACTACTCGAAACGACTCGGAAAGCGGCGGCGCCTCGCGCGCGGGGCACCGCCGGGATGCTTCGGGAAACTCGGGCTCGCGCGGCCGGCTCGATTCGACGGGCCCCGCCACGCGCGACGAACGACAGCTTACTCCACCGTGTACTCGAATTCGCCGGCCTCGCTGGCGCGCACCGCGATGCGCTTGAGCGCGGTGCCGTCGGCGAGCCGCTCCAGCACATGGCCGGCGATCTCGGGCAGCAGCGTGCCGTTGAGGATGTGGTCGACGTTGCGGGCGCCCGAATCGACCTCGGTGCAGCGCGCCAGCACCGCCTCCACCAGCGACTCGTCCCACTCGAAGGCGGCCTTGTGGTTGGCCTCGATGCGGCGGCGGATGCGATCCAGCTTCAGCTCGATGATCTCGACCAGCACCTCGTCCGAGATCGGGTAATAGGGCACCACCTTCATGCGGCCCAGGAAGGCCGGCTTGAAGGCCTTGTAGAGCGCCGGTCGCAGCGTCTCGGCGAGCGCGTCGGGGTCCGGCAGTTCCTCTTCCGGCTTGTTCAGGCAGGCCTGCATCACCTGGCTGGAACCGACGTTCGAGGTCAGGATGATCAGGGTGTTGCGGAAGTCGATCTCGCGGCCCTCGGCGTCGTCCATCGCGCCCTTGTCGAACACCTGGAAGAACATCTCCAGCACGTCCGGGTGGGCCTTCTCGACCTCGTCGAGCAGCACCACCGAATAGGGATTGCGGCGCACCGCCTCGGTCAGCACGCCGCCCTCGCCGTAGCCGACGTAACCCGGCGGCGAGCCCTTCAGGCCCGACACGCTGTGCGCCTCCTGGTACTCGCTCATGTTGATGGTGACCATCTTGCGCTCGCCGCCGTAGAGCACGTCGGCCAGCGCCAGCGCCGTCTCGGTCTTGCCCACGCCCGAGGGCCCGACGAACATGAACACGCCGCGCGGCTTGTTCGGATCCTCCAGCCCGGCGGTGGCGGTGCGCACGCGCTGCGCCACCGCGTCGAGCGCGTGGTCCTGGCCGATCACGCGCGCGCCGAGCAGGGCATTGAGGTTCATCACGGTCTCGATCTCGTCCTTGACCATGCGCCCGAGCGGGATGCCGGTCCAGGCCGCGACGATCTCGGCCACCACGTGGCCGTCGACCTGCAGCGGCACCATCGGCTCGACGCCCTGCAGGGCCGCCAGCGCGGCGATGCGCTCGGCCAGCTCGGCGCGCACCGCGTCCTCGTCGATGCGCTCGCCGTCGGCCGAGCCCTCGCGCGCCGCGTCGATCCTCGCGCGCAGCGCGACGATCTCGGCCACCACCGCCTGCTCCTCGGCATAACGCCGCCGGGCCGTCTCCAGCGCGGCCACATCGGCCTCGCGCGCCACCCGCAGCACCGCCAGCCGTTCCTCGTGCGAGGCGCCGCCGGCCACCTCGCGCTCCAGCGAGGCGATCTCGGCGTCGGTGCGCTCCAGGCGCTTGCTGGTGTCGTCGATCACGGCCGGCGTCGCGCTCTGCGCCAGCGCGACCTTCGCGCAGGCGGTGTCGAGCACGCTGATCGCCTTGTCGGGCAGTTGCCGGCCGCTGATGTAGCGATGCGAGAGCCGCACCGCCTCGGTGATCGCGTCGTCGAGGATGCGCACGTTGAAGTGGCGCTCCATCAGCCCGGCCATGCCGCGCAGCATGGCGGCCGCCAGCGGCTCGCTGGGTTCCTCGATCTTGACCACCTGGAAGCGCCGCGCCAAGGCAGCATCCTTCTCGAAGTACTTCTTGTACTCGCTCCAGGTGGTGGCCGCGATGGTGCGCAGCTCGCCGCGCGCCAGCGCCGGCTTGAGCAGGTTGGCCGCATCGTTCTGCCCGGCCTGGCCGCCCGCGCCGATGATGGTGTGAGCCTCGTCGATGAACAGGATGATCGGGTGCGCGCTCTTCTTGACCTCGTCGATCACGCTCTTCAGGCGGTTCTCGAACTCGCCCTTCACGCTCGCGCCGGCCTGCAGCAAGCCCATGTCGAGCACGTGCAGCGCCACGCCGGCCAGGGGCGGCGGCACGTCGCCTGCGGCGATGCGCAGCGCCAGCCCTTCCACCACGGCGGTCTTCCCGACCCCGGCCTCGCCGGTCATGATCGGGTTGTTCTGGCGGCGCCGCATCAGGATGTCGATCGCCTGGCGGATCTCGGCGTCGCGACCGATCACCGGGTCGATCTTGCCTTCCCTGGCGCGCTGCGTGAGGTTGGTGGTATAGGTGTCGAGCGCGGGCGTCTTCGACGGGCCGCCCGCGGCGCCGGCCGCCGCCTCGGCCGCCACGTCGGTCTCATCGCCGGCGCCGGCATCGGCCTCGCGCGGCTCGGCCTCGTTCGAGCCGGCCGTGATCTCGTCGAACTTGTGCTTGAGGTCGGTCACGCGCACGCGCGCGAACTGCGGCGACATGCGCTGCGCGAACTGCGCCAGGTCGGGCGCGCTCAGCAGCGCGAGCAGCAGGTGGCCCGAGCGGATCCGCCCGATCTGCGCGTCCAGCGAGGCGATCAGCCAGGCCTGCTCGAACAGCTCGCTCAGGTGCACCGAGAACACCGGCGTGCGCGTGTTGCCGCGCTTGAGGCTCTCCAGCTCGCGTTCGAGGTCGGCGCGCAGCGCATGCGGATCGACGCCGCTGGCGCGCAGCACCACCGGCATGTCGCCGCTGGTCTCGTCGAGCAGCGCGACGAACAGGTGCTCGAGATCGACCTCGTAGTGGCCGCGCGCGAAACACAGGCTCGCCGCGCGTTCGGCCGCCTTGCGGCAGGTCGGGTTCAGTTTCGCAATCAGGGTCTTGAGTGGCGTGCTCATGAGGTCGGTCGCTCTCGGGTTCGCTCGGTGTTGGTTCGGTGTTGTTGCTTGGCTTGGGCCCGGCGCGGGCCGCCGCTCAATGGATCACATGCAGTTCGTAGCGCGCGTCGGCGCGGTCGCGCTCGGCCTCGTGGGTGCAGAGGAAGGCGTCCCAGCCGAGCCGCCCGCCGCTGCCGAGGATGGTCGGGCCGACCTCGACGCGCTTGAGCACCAGCGAGATCTCGTATTCGAGCGTGATGCCGGCCAGCAGCGTCAGCATGCGCTCCAGCGCGACGGCGCGATCGCCGCCGGGCAGGAAGGCCTCGTAGTCGCGCTTGGACAGCGGCCCCACCACCAGCCGGGCGCGCATGTCGCGCTGCCAGACCCGCTCGCCGACCAGCGCGGTCGCGCCCAGCGTGGCATTGACCTCGCCCAGCACGCTCAGCTGGTCGGGCGGCACGTCGTACCACTTGCCGACGAACTGGTCGACGCGGATCGACACCTGGAAATAGTCCGACAAGGTGCGCTGCAGGTAGGCGGCCGATACCGGCCGATGGCGCGCGGCCAGCGCGTAACCGGCGATGGCCTCGTCGATCACCGCGCCCTTGCCGTCCTGCATGGCGCGCCGCGCGTCGGGATTCGACACGCCGGCCAGCGACAGCAGCAGCGGCAGGTAGCGCTCGTCGCGGTCGAGCTCGTAATGCAGCGGCAGGCGGTACTTCTTCCAGGCCGAGTAGAACAGCGCGGTGGCGCGGTTCGAGAACACGTCGAAGAAGGCGCGCGCGGCGTGATCGCGCTTCAACTGCTCGCGCGCGATGATCTGCTCGGTGTAGTGATGCGGCAGCGCGCCCTGCCCGCCCAGCAGCCCGAAGAAGGCCGGCACGATCTCGACGCGGTCGACCTGCTCGTCCTCGACGGCGGCGCGATGCGTCTCCTCGTCCACCCGCTCGCCGGCCGCGTCGAAGGACTGCGCGCGCTCGATCTCGCTGGGCGGGAAACCGAGCGACAGCGAGTTGCGGAACAGCACGCGGCGCTCGACGATCTCGCCGGGGCGCAGCGCGTCGGGCTTCTCCGGGTCGCGCCGGGCGAACCAGGTTTCGAGCAGCCGCACCGCCTGGAAGAACTCGAAGCGATACGGCTCGTCGAGAAACTGCTCGACTACGCCAGGATCGATTCGCCGCTGCGCGGTTTGCATCGCATGATCTCCTCGCCGGTGCGCTTGGACACGACGATCAATTGGACAAAGCTGTTGAGGTGGACGTAGAGGCCGAAGAAGGCGTCGAGCATCCGCACGAAGGACGCCAGGCTGGTGCCGACGAAATGCTCCTCGTCGATCGTCAGGCGGATCTCGATGCCGCGCACGAAGGTCGCGAAGGGCTTGCCGGGCAGCCATTGCACGGCGCCGCGCTGCTCGATCGCCACCAGCCCGTCGATGTGCCGCGTCGAGACCGCCGAGCGGCGCAGGTCGTAGAGCGTGAGCAGTTCCTTGAGCGGCGCCAGGCCGTCGTTGGCCAGGGACACGTGGTTCAGCGCCAGGTGCGAGATCAGCCGCCAGTGGGCGGCGCGCCCGCGCGCGAAACGCACGCTGGGGCTGGGCCGGCGCAGCATCGTGATGTCGCCGAAATCGGCGCCGCCGTCGGCGAACAGGTCGCCGCCGGCCAGGCCCGTGGCCAGCCCCGCCGGCAGGTCGCGATTGGTGCAGGTCAGGCGCAGGCTCAGCGTGTCGGTCTGCGGCGCGGAAGGCTCGAAGTCGATGTCGACGATCGAGATCTCGGTCTCGTAGCCGGGGCTGTGCTGGGCCACCCAGTCGTTGCGGCGCGCGAACCAGTAATGGCCGACATGCCCGGCCTCGCCATGGTGCAGCGAATAGAAGGGCCGGAACTCGACCACCGATTCCTCGTGCGCGGTCTGGCGCACCAGGTGCACCGAATCGATCGAATAGACCTCGTAGGCGAAGGCGCGGCGCGCCTCGGCGATCACCGGGTAGGAGACGCTCTGGTGGTCGATGCGGATCGGCTCGCCGTTCTGCTTGAACAGGTTGACCACCGGCGTGCAGAACAGGCGCAGATGGGTCGCGCTCAGCATGTCGAGCAGCCGCGCCACGTGCGAGTCGCTGCGCACGTCGGCCAGCACGATGTGCAGGGTCAGGCGGTGGCAGGGACCGGCGCGGCGCGTCATCGCGGCCAGGTCGAAATCGACGAAGTCGAACTTGTCGGGGAACGCGAAGTATTCGGTCAGCAGGCGGTAGGCCGGGTGCGAGCGCGACGGGTAGTCGATCAGCGCGTCATGCTCCTCGAAGCCGGCCTGGGTGACGGGCGAGCTGCGCAGCGCGGTCCAGCGGCCGTTGCGCTCGGGCTCGACATAGGTGGCGAGCGTGTTGATGAACAGGCAGTCGGCCAGCGCGGCGACGAAGGACTGCTCGCCGTGCAGGTGGGCACGCAGCGTCGGCAGCTTGAGCCCGGCCAGGTCGAACTGCGGCGCCATCGATTCAAAGGTGATCGAGATCACGCCGGTGGCGTTGCCGGGCAGCACGGTGGCGGCCGGCGCGGCGGCGATCGAGGAATAGCGCGCCTCGGAGATGCGGATCGGCGCGATCGTCACGTCGTAGGCGGTGCGGAACTGGCATTGCACGCCGCGGATCGCGCGGCTCTTCAGCTCGGTGCCGCGCGCCACCCGATGCGGCGCGGTCTGCTGCGAGACGTTGGCGCTCGGCGTGAACTGCGCGATCGAGCAGGACGGGAAGGAGCGCAGGTAGTGCGGATACAGCACGTCGACCAGCGCCTCGGTGAATTCCGGGTAGTCGTCGTCGAGCTTCTTGTTGATGCGCGCGCCCAGCAGGGCGAAGGACTCGATCATGCGCTCGACGTGCGGGTCGTCGCAATGCTCGCCGGTCATCGCCAGGCGCGCGGCGATCTTCGGGTAGCGTCGGGCGAATTCGTGCGAGTACCGCCGTAAAAACGATAATTCGCGCTCGTAGTACGGCAGCAACTCTTCCATCGATATTCCCCGAGGGCGCCCCTCGCGGGGCTGATCGTCACCGCGTCAGGCAGCCCGCGCGGCGATCCGGATTGATGTCAAACCTTGGCGGCGCGTCCGCGCGTCACCGAGTACTGCAATGTGGACGGCTGCAGCATCGCGTCGAAACTGACGGGCTCCTGCGCCGGGTGCACGACCAGCATCGCGCGAATCGCGAAATTCAGCGAATTGGTGGATTGCTCGTTCAGTTCGAACGATACCGCCACCTGCCGCAGGCGCGGCTCGTGCCGGTCGATCGCCTGCTGGATCGACTTGCAGATGAAGGCGCGGTCGTAGTGGCTCGCGAGGCTCAGGCCCGCGAAATCGTTGAGGCCGTAGGTCAGCACCGATTGCTGGCACTCCGGCAGCGCATGGAGGTCTTCGTCGGTCAGGGCGATCCGCGTGTTCAGGATCGACTCGACATCGCGGGCGACCGTGCTTTTCAGCTCGTCCAGCGACAATTGCCGCATCGCGGGCGAGGCCGGCTGATGCGGTTCGTCGTCGAACAGCTTGTCGAGGAAACTCGGCTCGAAACGTTTCATGGAACGGCGGGGCTACACAACGGCTGATGCTGGACGACCGGGGCAAAACGAAAGACGGGGCACCGCGTGCCCCGTCTTCGTCACGAGCTTAGACCGCGTAGGTCTTGTCGTTCTTGGTCAGGCTCCAGGCGCCCTGCGTGTTGCCGCCCTGGTTGCCGCCGATGTTCTGCTTGGTCTGCTTCCACTGCACGGCAGCGTACTTCAGCGAGAACTGCTCGACCGGCAGGCCTTCGGTCTGCACGCTCGGCGTAACGCTCGAGATGATCACGTACTTCAGCTTGATCTCGAGGTACTTGACGCGCTTGCCGTCGCCGTCCGAACGCATGAAGTCGATCGAGACTTCATCGAAGGTGGTGCCGCCCGACGCGTGCTGGTACAGCAGCGGGCTGGCCATGTCGAGTTCCTTGGTGAACACCATGTCGCTGTGTTCGCAACGCTCGGCCGTGTGGCCGCCCGAGGTCGACGAGGTCGCCGAACGCGGTTGCGTGACCGACCAGTCCCAGGACTTGAGCTCGATCCAGTTGGCGTGATCCTTATCCTGCGATTCACCCTTGATCGCCGGATTCCCAAAATTCAGATAGATATCTAACATGACGCTTCGACTCCCCAAAGAGGTGGTTTTCAACTCCTACCCGAGCGGCCCGCCCGAGCGACTTCTACTCAATCGCTTATGAATTTGCCGATTTGGGCAGATCCGCGACCAGGCGCAGCGAGATCGACAGCTCGTCGAGTTGGAAGTGCGGACGCAGGAACGCGACCGAACGATACGAACCCGGCTTGCCCGGAATCTCGGACACCTGCACGGATGCTTCGCGCAGCGGAAACTGCGCTTTCTGTTCCTGCGTCGCGTTGTCGTCCAGCAGCACGTACTGGGAGATCCAGCGATTCAGGAAAGATTCCACGTTCTGCGCGGAGGCGAAGCTGCCGATCTTGTCCCGCATCATCGCCTTCAGGTAGTGCGCGATGCGCGACACCGAGAAGATGTACTGGAGTTGAGCGGACAGCACGGCGTTCGCATTCGCGCTATCGGTATTGTATTTTTTGGGTTTCTGGACCGATTGCGCGGCGAAGAAGGCCGCATAGTCGGAGTTCTTGCAGTGCACCAGCGGGATGAAGCCGAGGTCGCTCAGCTCCTTCTCGCGACGATCGGTGATCGCGATCTCGGTCGGGCACTTCAGCGCGATCTCGCCGTCGTCGGTCTTGAAGGTGTGGGTCGGCAGGTCTTCCACCAGGCCCCCGCCCTCCACGCCGCGGATCGCCGCGCACCAGCCGAAGTCGTCGAAGGCGGCCGTCAGGCGCGCCGCGAACGCCCAGGCGGCGTTGCACCACAGGTACTTGGAGTGATCGGTGCCGTCCACGTCCTCGACGAAGTTGAAACTCTCGGCGGTCTGGCCGTCCTTCGGATGGAACGGCAGGCGGCCCAGGAAGCGCGGCAGCGTGAGGCCCACGTAGCGCGAATCCTCGGCGTCGCGGAACGACTTCCACTTCGCGTACTCGACGGTATCGAACACCTTGCCGAGGTCGCGCGGCTTGCCGAGGTCGGCGAACGACTCCAGGCCGATCAGCTCGGGCGCGGCCGAGGCGATGAAGGGCGCGTGCGCGGCCGCGGCCACGTGCGACATCTGCTCGATGAAGTACATGTCCTCGGGCTGGCGCGAGATTTCGTAATCGCCGACCAG
Source organism: Burkholderia sp. Ax-1720 (assembly GCF_011753035.1). Taxonomy (NCBI): domain Bacteria; kingdom Pseudomonadati; phylum Pseudomonadota; class Betaproteobacteria; order Burkholderiales; family Burkholderiaceae; genus Burkholderia; species Burkholderia sp. Ax-1720. The sequence goes on from NZ_VWWK01000035.1 coordinate 10,109, forward strand.
CGCGCCGAACGGGGCGCCGCCGAAGGTGCCGAACTCTTCCTCGTAGACCTTCTTGAACAGCGCGCTCTGGTCGAACTCGGTGGCGGCCTTGAAGTCGCGCACCAGCTCGCGCTTGGGCGCGTGCAGGGCCTTGATCTTGATGGTCGAGCCGGTATTGCTCTCCGAGACCAGGTAGTCGAGGCCGCGCCAGGTGCCCTCGAGCTTCTGGAATTCCGGCGCATGCATCACCGCGCTCATCTGCGCGGAAATGAGCCGGTCGAGTTCGGCGACGCGCGCGTCGATGGTCGCCGAGAGGTTGTCCGACACGATCACCGTGCCGTCGAGCACCTGATGCACGAGTTCGCCGATCAGGTCCTTGGCGCGCGCGTGCTCCGATTGCGATTTCGCGACCTTGCTCTTCTCGACGATCTCGTCGAGCAGCGAGGTTTCGGCGCCCTCGAGCGCACCGGCCTGTTGGGCCGCAGCCGTTTGCTGATTCATCTCACACCCCGTAGCTTATTCGCCCTCTTTGTCGCCGCCGCCCGACTGCTTCGCGAGCGCCTGCAACTGCTGCGTGTTGCTGAGCACTTCGCTCAGCAGGTCCTCGAGCTTGTCGTTGCCGGCCAGCTTGTTGCGCAGGTCGGCCAGCTTCGAGCGCGCCTCGATCAGGCGGCGCAGCGGTTCGATCTGGTTGACCACCTGGTCCGGATCGAAATCGTCGAGCGAGCGGAACTTGAGGTCGACGGCGAACTTGCCGCCTTCCTCGCTGAGTTTGTTCTCGACCTGGTAGGCCGCGCGAGGCTCGATCGCCTTCATCACGTCGTCGAAGTTGTCGCGATCGATGTTGACGAACTTGCGGTCGCGCAGCTTCGGCATCTCGACCTCGGACTGACCGGCCAGGTCGCCGACCACGCCGACCACGAACGGCAGTTCCTTCACCTCGATCGCGTCGCCGCGCTCGACTTCGTAGGTCAGCTGCACACGGGGCGGCCGTACCTTTTGCAGGCGCTTCTGGATACTTTCTTTTTTCGCCATGACGGCTCCCGATAACGTGTGGTGGTTGAGGCGCGCTTAACGCAGCGCGCTGAACGGGTCGCCCCCGCCCTTGGCCGGCGCCGCCGCGGCGGGCTTGGCCGGGGCCGGTGCCGCGGGTGCGGCCGGCGCGGGTGCCGACGAATCGGCGGCAGGCGCCTGGGCCGGTGCTGCCGCGGCGCGCTTGCGGTAGATCTTGTGGCGCTTGACGGCCGGCTTCTGGGCCTGCTGCTCGGGCGGGAACAGCGCGTCCTCGCCGAGCGTGTCGCGCAGTTGCTTGGCCAGCGCCTGCGCGTCGGACTTGGCGTCGCCGGCCAGCGAGGAATCCTGGCGCAGCTCGCCCAGCGATTCGGTGGCGATGCGCAGGCCGGCCACCGCCAGCACGCTCTTGGACTGGCGGTCGCTGTTGTCGCGCTGCAGCGCTTCCTGCGCCGCCACGATCGCCTGGCCGTAATGGCCTTGCTGGAACTGGATCTGCGCGATGCGGGCCCAGGGCTCCTCGCGCGTCGGATCGGACTTGGCCAGTTGCTGGTAAAGGCCGATCGCCTTGTCCTGGTCACCCGCCTTGGCCACCGCGTCGGCGTCGTCGAGCGACTTGTTGAATGCCTCGGGCGTCGGCGGTGCCGGCGGCTGCGTCGCACAGCCGGCCACCACGCCACATGCCACCACTACTGCGGAAAATCTTGCGAACAGTCGGTCTTTCATCGTTTTATCACCGGGCGCGGAGTTTTAAATCGTTGAGATTCAGTAGTTTTGCTTTGGTACAAGTGCGCGGGTATAGTACCGATCAATTTTTCATAATTCAATGACCATGCGGCGAGAAGCGATTTAAATCGTCGGCGAAGCCCGCCGGACACGGCTTGACGCAATCCGCCCGGGCAATCGGATAGTAATGGGATTGGCAACATTTACTTAAAAACTCGTAAATGCGACAAAATTGAAGAAAATTTTTCCGAACAAATGAAAGGGAGTCGCGGGTGCTTCAACAACTGGGACACTCGCGCCATCCACACCGAAAAACCACGCGCTACGCCAGGCATTTCTGACAGGATCCGACTCTGGTCGCCCTCGATTCACGATGACTCCGTCCTTTCCCCGCTTCGCGCTGCCGCTCGTGGCCTGCGCCTTACTGGCAGGCTGCGCGGCGGCCGTGCCGCTGCTCGGTTCGGCCGGCAGCACGGCCCTGCAGATGGTCGGCCTCGGCAAGCCCGAGGTGCCCGACGCGCAGAAGCCGCCGCGCAATTTAGGCATTACCCTCTACGCGGCGCCGAACCTCAACGCGGCCAATGACAATAAGCCGCTGGCGCTGGTGGTGCGGCTCTACACGCTGAAGGACCCGACCTCGTTCCAGCAGGCGCCGTTCGACGCCTTCACCGATCCGGCCAAGGAGAAGGCCGCGCTCGGCGCCGACCTGCTCGGCGTGCGCGAGGTCACCCTGATCCCGGGGCAGCGCTACAACGCCACCGAGAAGGTCTCGCGCGAGGCGCAGGCGTTCGGCATCGTCGCGCTGTTCCGCAGCCCCGCGCTGCAGCGCTGGAAGCTGGCTTTCGACCCGGCGAAATCGGAGAAATCCGGCATAATCATCGGCCTGCACAACTGTGCGATGACCGTGACGGATGGCAGCGTGATTGCGCCGCAGCAGGGTATGCCGGCCCAGCAGCTGAATATGCTCTCATCAGTCAGCTGCGGTAATTAATGACTCGACGACGATTCAAGCTCGATTAAAGAAGTTTGACAGTTAGATGAATCAGGGCGCGATTAATCGAACCGCATCCTAATCACATTCAAGGTTTGACATGAGTTATTCGGCCAAGGTGCTGTGGGGTGAAGGCCTGTTTCTGAGGCCGCAGCACTTTCAACGCCAGGACGCGTATCACGAGGCGCGCCTGTTCGAGTCGCTGCAGGCGATCCAGCCTTACAACTGGGGCGTGCGCTCGGTGAAGCTCGACCGCGACGCGATCAGCAGCAACGTGCTGCGCCTGTCGGAGCTGTCGCTGATCTTCCCGGACGGCGCGCTCTACTCCGCGCCGCAGGCCGACGACCTGCCGCCGCCGGTGGCGCTGGACACGCTGCCCGAGGGCATCAACGATTTCACCTTCTACCTGGCCCTGCACCCGCTGCGCGAGGCCGGCTCGAACTACGTCGAGGACGCCGAGGGCGGTTTCCTGAGCCGCTTCACCAGCGACAATGCGCCGATCGCCGACCAGTTCACCGACGCGGCCGACGCCGACATCACCTTCCTGAAGACCAACGTCAAGCTGATCGCCCATAGCGAGCCGCGCGACCAGTTGCTGGCGATCCCGCTGGTGCGCGTGCGCCGCACCGCCACCTCGGGTTTCGAGTTCGACGACAGCTTTGTGCCGCCGTGCCTGGCGATCGAGGCCTCGGGGGTCCTGATGCAGCGGCTGCGCCAGCTGATCGACGCGCTGCAGGCCAAGGTCAACGCGCTGTACGGCTTCCACCGCGAGCCGACCAAGAACATCATCGAATTCCGCTCGGGCGACATCGCCTCGTTCTGGCTGCTGCACACGGCCAATGCCGCGTTCGCCTCGCTCGCCCACCTGTACCAGCATTCGGCGCTGCATCCGGAGCGGCTGTTCCAGGAACTGCTGCGCCTGGCCGGCCAGTTGATGACCTTCTCGAAGTCCTACGCGCTGGCCGACCTGCCGGCCTACCGGCACGACGATCCGGGCCCGCCGTTCGCGCGCCTGGACACCATGCTGCGCGAGCTGCTCGAGACCGTGATCTCGACGCGCTACTTCGCGATCACGCTGGAGGAGGTGCGGCCCTCGTTCCATATCGGCCGCCTCGATTCCGGCAAGATCGACGACAAGACCGAGTTCTACCTGGCCGTGTCGGCCGACATGCCCTCGGTCGAGCTGGTGGACGCGGTGCCGGCGCGCTTCAAGGTCGGCGCGCCCGACGATGTCGACAAGCTGGTGCTGTCGGCCATGCCGGGCGTGCGCCTGTCCTACACGCCGCAGGTGCCGCCCGCGATTCCGGTGCGCCCGGGCGCCTGCTACTTCGCGCTCGATGCGCGCAGCCCGCTGTATGAGCGGATGCTGCAGTCGCAATCGGCGATGATCTACGCGCCCTCGGGCATCAACGACCTCAAATTCGAACTGATCGCCGTCACATCATGAGCTACGCGCCCTCCCTGTTCGGCGGCACCACGCCGCCCCCCGCCCCGCATTCGGCCTCGTCGACCGACGCCAGCTTCCAGGCGCGCTCGCTGCTCGACCTGCTCTATGACGGCTTCTTCATGATGTTCCTGCTGAAGAACGGTCGCGAGCCCGGCGAGGCGAACGAGTTCCGCACGCGAATCCAGGAATTCCTGGCCGATTTCGAGCGCGGCGCGAAGAAGCTCAATGCCGGCGCCGACGACGTCTACGCCGCCAAGTTCGCGTTCTGCGCGGCGATCGACGAGGCGGTGCTGTCCTCGCAGTTCAAGGTGCGTGCCGAGTGGGAGCGCCGCCCGCTGCAGCTGGTGCTGTTCGGTGAGCAACTGGCCGGCGAGAAGTTCTTCCAGTACCTGGAGGAATGCCGCGCGCACGGCGTGGCGCGCCTGCAGTCGCTGGAGGTTTTCCACATGTGCCTGCTGCTGGGCTTCCAGGGCAAGTACCTGCTCGAGGGGCCGGAGAAGCTCGCCTACCTGACCGCGCGGATCGGCGACGAGATCGCCCAGATGAAGGGCAAGCGCGCGCCCTTCGCGCCGCATTGGGCGCTGCCCGACCAGATCGCGCACCGCCTCAAGCGCGAGGTGCCGCTGTGGGCGATCGGCGCCGTGTTCGCGCTGGTCGGCCTGCTGGCCTTCGTCGGGCTCAACGCCTATCTGCGCGATCACACGCTCAAGGCGCTGGCGCCGTATTCGCAGATCATCAAGGTCGGGCCGGAGTCGGCCAACCTGACGATCTCGCTGCCCTGAGCCTCCCTCCTCGCGCGGGGCGCGCCCGGCACGGGCCGCCCCGCCGTCTTCCAGCACCGCTCCTTCCTTTCGGATTCCTTCCCGCGCGCGGCGCCTCAGTCCTGCTCGACCAGCATGCTCGCCTGCACGCGTCCCGAGTGCAGGCAGACGCGGTTGCGTCCTGCCACCTTGGCGTCGTAGAGCGCCTGGTCGGCGCGCGCCGCCAGTTGTTCGAGCGTCTCGCCGGGCTGGCGGCTGGCCAGGCCGCCGCTGGTGCTGTACGAGCAGAGGCCCGTGGCGGTCACCACCTCGTGGCGGCTCACCTCGTCGCGCAGGCGCTCGGCGATGCGGAAGGCATCGGCCAGCGTGGTATGCGGCAGCAGGATCGCGAACTCCTCGCCGCCGAGACGCCCGAGCGCGTCGCCGCCGCGCAGCCGGCTGCGCATCAGGTCGGTGAATTCGCGCAGCACGTTGTCGCCACCGGCATGGCCGTAGGTATCGTTGATGGACTTGAAGTGGTCGAGGTCGACCAGCAGCAGCGAGAGCGGCTTGCCGTTGAGCTCGGCATCCTCGACGCGCGCCCGCGCGACGAACTCGAAGCGCTGCCGCGACAGCGCGCCGGTCAGGAAATCATGGTCGATCACCTGGCGCGCCTCGCGCTGCAGCGAATCGTGCACCAGCAGGATCGCGCACATCGACATCACCGGCATGATCGCCGCGCCCACGCCCAGCAGCAGCACGTTGGCGGTGGCCGCGAACTGGCTCGCCTGCATGGCCTCGGGCAGCAGCACGAAACCGGCGCCGCGCGCGAGCTGGCTCAGCGCGAAGACGATCGCGAGCGAGGCGGCGGCCAGGTAGGGATAGCGCGACTGACCGGTTCGTCGTCGCAGCAGCACCACGGCGGCGATCGCGATGCAGACGGCGGCGCTGAACAGCGCCGTAATCGCCACCCGCATCGGCAGGCTGTCGACCGCGTAACGCCAGTAGGTCAATGCCGGCAGCGTCAGCGCGGTGAGCAGCGCGAGCCAGGGCCAATGCGGGGGAATCTTCAGGAAGCGCGCGTAGCCGGCGTAGAGCGTCACGCCCGAGAGCAGCAGCAGGCCATTGGCGATCACGATCGACAGCAGATCCGGCACCAGGCCGCGCGCGAGGATCAGCGCCAGCGACACCGACAGCAGCAGGTTCGCGGCAAACCATTCGCGCACGCCCGCCGCCTGGGTACGAGCCAGAGAGCCGAGCAGCACGAGCGTCAGGAGCCCGAACAGTGCGGTAGTAGCCAGAGCAACGGTGACGGCGGACATGGCAGGTGCGGAAACTCGGCACGGCGTCGGACTGCACGTCGTACTCGGACGGATCGACAGGCGAAGTCCGGAATTTAACAGTTTCGGACCAAGCGAAATGTGAAATAGGATGGCATGAGGCCATGCGCCAATCGTATCGACATGAGGATCGGCTGGTGCGCGCGATTCGATTCGGCTTACGAAAGTGAATCGATGCGGTGCTGGAAACGTTTAATCGGGGAATTTCGCGCTCGCGCAATGGCGGGCGGATCGACGGGGCGAGCGAGAAAATCGCCGGCTTTCGGCGGGCTTCGCGAAGCCCGGCAACGGGAATGCCGGCTCGGCGATTTTTCGGACAGATGATCGATGCGGCCCATCGCGCGCCGCATCGTATCCATGCAAAGGACGTTTATTCCTGCAGCGGGGGCACCGCTTCGCCGTCACGAAACTCCGGCCGCGCGGCCTGGATATCGCGCGTGTTCTTCTGCACCGCGATCGCGCCGAACAGGGCGAGCAGGAAGGCCATGCCGTAGAAGCCCTTCTCGCTGGGCGCGAGCGTGGCATTGAACAAACCGATCCCGAGCAGGGCCACCGCCATCAGCGTCGCGATCCAGCACAGGCCGTAGTAGATGCCGGTCACGCGCAGCCCCTCCACGCGGTCGCGCACGCTCTTCTGCAGCGAGACCGCCGCGAACAGGCCCAGCACCAGCACGGTGAAATAGTAGCCCTTCTCGTTGAGCTGCATGCCGGCGTTCCACAGGCCGAGCAGGTAGGCGACGACGCCGGCCAGCAGCGCGGCCCACGAGGCGGCGATGAAGGCGAACGAGGGTTGCTGCGTGGTGGCTTGGTTCATGGTGAGTGTCCTCGGATTGTTATTCGGATGTGCCTTCGGCACCTCGTTTCGCGGTGGATGCGATGGCGAGGTCATATGGTAATGAAACCGCGTAGGAAGGCAAAGGATTTGAAGGGGCGTGGAGGGATGATTGGGGGTTTATGGGCTGGGTGTCGATGTCGTGCCCGGTCTCGTCTTGCGAATTCATTTTTAATCAATCGGCCTGGATCCGCGCCCATTCAATTCATCATTATCGAAACCTCCACGGCAAGTTACCCACCTTCGGAATCCATGTATTACATAGGCTTTGGAGAATTTTCACATCGATTTTTCGATCACGATTTCCGAATTTCAAGCATTCGTCGATGAATGGATTTGTTATTTCTTCATCGGATCCATTCGCGAAATTATCGATAAGCTTGGCCCACATTCGCTTGCCTGTTCTCGCGGCAATCTTCATTTTTCGATCCGGCCACGCAAGCCATCGATCGATAATTCGACGTGCCTGGGACGAAGCTGAAGGCATATGGCCGGGTCACGGTCCGATGAAAATCATTGCCCGATTCGTGCTCGCGCTGCTGCTGACGCTGCCCATTTATGCAGGCGTCACGGCGATACCCTGGTTGTCACACTGGTTCAACGATGGCGCCGGCTGGGATGTAGTCGCACCGATCTTACGCGCGCTCGGCTCGGAAGGCGGGGAGCAAAACGATGACTTTCTTCTTGGCTCCCTGCTCGCAATCAGTTTTGTGCTGGCGTTGATCTCGTCGTGGATCGTGTTTGCGCTGTTCGGCTGGATCGTGCGTCGATCGCACCGCCGCGACGCGTGAGCTGTAGCGAAGGGATTGAAGCGGATCAGACGAGGAGCGTTCCAGAAACGACAAAGGGTTACGCGAACATCACGTAACCCTTTGATTTATTTGGTGCCGGCTGCAGGACTCGAACCCGCCACCTGATGATTACAAATTTTCAATTAAATCAATAAGTTACTGAAAACCAAGGAGAAATGACCGTAACCAGGGAAAATCAAAAGCACTTTGTATTCAGTAGCTTAGAGAAATTCAGCGAAGCGATCGCAAACTTATGCTTGTACCTCTGTTGTACCGCCCCCCCCCAGCTTCCGGAAGCGGTGGCATCCAGCACATAACCGGAGCGTTCGTTGACAGATGGGGGGCGGCCACACCTCGCCGCTCCCCCGCAAATCTCGATGCACCTCAGCGCCGACCAGCTCCAACAACAACCTGAGGCTTGAGCCTGTCGCGGATCTGTTGATAGATCGGTATGTCAATGTCCTCCTTGACCTCAAGCGTTACGGCAAGGCCGTATGGAATCACATCATCCAAACGAACCGTCGCATCCTTTTTGCAAGTCACTCTAATCCGAATCATCTCGCCATCTTGGTAAGCGGAGATGATCCTCTCCCCCTCGAGTACCTCGTGTTGGACCGTCCCCCTGAGCACCTGATTGCGGTCGCCATCCTGACGTGACAGTCTCAACGACGTTTCATCCCAAGTGGAACCACCGGGCGCAAGCTCCAACTTAGCCTCACGCAAATTGCGATGATCTGAGTTGATCGGCGTGAACCACGCCAGAGTAACCACTAGCCGCCGCCATAGCTTCTGGGCAGAAAGTCCGATTGGCAACGGAAATGCGTATTCATGGACCTCGTTCTCACGAATCTCTCCGCACCCCAAAACTGTCGCGCGTTGTGCCGTACATGTAAGCACGCGCTCTATGTCGGCAGCGCCGTAACCAATGTATCGCGCGATGATCTCCCTGAACTGTCTTGAGTTCCGGTCATTCTTCAGTGCAGAGGTCAGAAGATCCTTTGCAGATTCCGGCTGTTTAGCTCCATGGATCAGCAGCGCCTTGATCAACACGGCAATTAACGGCTCGGGTAAAGCCTCCCCCTCTTGTTCACGTAGGTGTTCGAGCATTTCATAGATACGCGCCGCGCTACGCGTAGCCAAAGCCGTCGCATTGCTGGTTCCTCGCGTAACAATCACATTCGCTAGTTCGCCGGGCTTGGAACTGTCCCACGCCACAGTCTGGCCTGGCCGAACCTTTGATCGATCAATGCGGAATACGCTGGAACCGTTAAGGTTGGGGGTCTGATAAAGCTGCCGGCCGCCGGGAAAGAGCACTTCGGGCTTAATCGCACGCCTGAAGCCATGCCCGAGGCGCATCGCAGGACTGAATACGCTTTCGTTGGGCATTACATCGATCCGCCGCATCTCTGGATATTCGCCGGATTCGTCGGTATGCAACGCGCCAACGGTGATGGCGTTAAGTGATTCGGCCGGCGAAAGCAGCCGACGTGACGACAGGTTCTGCGACACGGCTCGGATAGTTGTGCACACTTTGTCCTCATCGGACAGCTCCGAAAACTCTCCGTAGCTCACACCGATATCGAAATCGTCTGGAAAGTTTCCCGCACTTACGCAAAACAGAACGCGATATTTCCACGACAACCAATCGAGCAATCTCGCCCATGGACTCGGCGTATGGATGAAAGGCCGTTCACTATCACCTATCGAGAGGTTTACAACCTTTACCAAAGGAGCTTGCGCAGGAACGTCGCCGGCCCCCTCGAACATCCTTCTCACCGCGAGATGAATACGGTCCTCAAAGAACACGTCGTCCGGCATATGCTCACCACGATCCGCATGATTTGGATCTGGTTGCATGATCGGTGTGCAGTAGACCTTCCTCCTCAGTGGTTCCGACTGCCCCGAGCTAAGATCGCCGTTGACAATCAGCGACGCCATGCTCGTGCCGTGGCGTCGCTCGCCCGGCTGATAGAGGCGCTCAATGTCAAAGGGATCATCAAACAACAACTTTCCCTCTAGCGCTTTGTGGAGGAGAAGAGGAGCTCCGTCAAGCAGGGCAGCTACAGGCGGCAATTCAGCGGCAGTCTCCTTAAATTCGGCGGGGTCCCCCTCATTCTCGTCAGCTACGGCCAAACTCTGCCCCGTCGGCCGAAAGTACATGATCCCGGGAAACTTGAAGAGCTGTATGTCAACTTCAGCGGCTGGATCGCCCACCTCGGCCAGCAGTTGCCGAATTCTCTCCGCGGGCAACTCGGCCTTCACCGCATGAAAGGCGATTTCGTTCATGTCGATGAACGGCCCCAACGTTCTACCATCTAGCGCAGCGAGGAGTTCCCGGACCGCCTGTTCATTCTGCCTGCGCCTAATTTCAGTGTGTCGATAAAAAAGTTCGATCTGGAATGTTATCGGCTGCTGTGCGTCGAGCGGATCGACCATTTCGTGCCAACGGTGGATCATCCCTGTTTCCCGCAACGTCTCTTCGATACCCCAGCGTCGGATCACCAACAACTGCGAAAAAACGTCTGCCCACTTTCCCTTGCCACGAGGTAGAGCGCGCCCTTGAGTCCATTGTGCCCAAAGCGAGAGCAGTTCCCGCAATCCGGCCTCGTTACTCATTGAAAGGAAAAGACGTCCTTTCAATAGTTTGTCGGTCCGCTGGCCCCTGCTATCAACTTCATAAAAATCGTCGTCAGGCTGAACACCATCGAGATCCCACTCTCCGAGCCATTCGAGGCCCGCGGCATCCACTGCCTGCTTAAAATCGTCCACGCTACCGGCGATTTCCATCACCAATACCGTTTCTGGCTCCATACCGGCCATAGCACCAGCAACGCTCGCCTGGTATCGAGCGAACGACGCCTGAAGCTCATCGAGTTGAACATTGACCCGCGCCACCTGCCTCTGTCGTCCAGGTAGATGCGGCCCGCCAATGGGGAAGCCACGCCTAGGTTCTGGAGGTACGACACGCTTTTCTGGAAATACCAAAAGCGGTAACGGATCGGTCATGGACTTTTCCCCGGATTTGTTTGTTGTCTAATTAGGCTTCTTGCTGGCTTGGTTTCAGACGCTCGCGCCACTGGTCCAGCTTGGTCTGTGTAATCATTTTCGCATCGTCTGTGCTTCGATCAAGAACGGCTCGACGCACCACTGAGAGGCAGAATTCCTCCACCTCTGCAAAGTTCAACCCCAGTAATCGCTTGGCAATTGTCTCGGCGGCAAAACCAAAGTTAACTTGGCAACGCACGCCGATAGAGGCAACAAAAGCAGTCAGTTGCGCGCGAGTGGGTATCGGCAACTCGATGCGCAGCTGGAAGCGCCGCCACACTGCTCGGTCCAACAGTTCTGGATGATTGCTCGCGGCCACCACGACGACATAGTCGGGCAGTTCATCCATCTGTAGTAGAAGTGAACTGACAACCCGCTTGATTTCGCCGGTTTCGTGCGTATCACCACGCTCCTTTCCTAGAGTCTCAAATTCGTCGAAAAAGAGCACGCAACGCTGCGTTCTCGCGTAGTCAAGCAGACTCTTCAAACGCGATGAAGTCTCTCCCAGGTAACTGCCGATGAGAGTTTCGTATCGAACGACGATCAACGGGACCATCAGCTCAAAGGCTAGGGCCTCAGCTAATGTCGTCTTTCCGTTACCTGGCGGCCCCGCCAAAAGAACCTTGTGACGGGGACGCAAGTTGTGGGCATGGAGCAGTTCTGCGCGATGCTGTTCCTCGATCAACTCCTTTAGTTGATCACGAACGCTTTCCGCCAAAACTATGCTATCTAGGCCGCGCTCTGGAGCGACTTCAAAGATCAGTTCTTTGTGCGCGCCGCCACCCGGACCGCCACCGTTGCGTGGCCCCAGAGCTGGCGCCGTCGATTGAAAGAGAGTGGCTTGCTGCAAGGATTTCGCCAAGCGGTCAGCCAGAATTCGATGACCTTTGTCACGCTCTTCCTTGATCAATGATTCCGCAGCCTTGCGGAACGACGGCTGATCGCCACTGCTGGCTGCTTTGACCAGTTCTACCAGGGTATCAGCTTGTGCCATCAGAGCTAACCTCAACAATGTATAAGGAGACCTGCCTCTTCACTCGGGAACGCAGGTATATTCGGTTCGGGCCCAGATCCAACGTCGCGCTATGCTTTTGGTTTAGATCCACACACGCAGCCAAAGCAACCTCTGTGTTTATCCGCGTCATGTTCCACTTTGAGCGGACACGACCTTGTAGATCGTCGCGCGCGAGACCTTGTACCGTTTTGCTATCTCACCGACGGAAAGTTCCGGGTTGGTCATCAACTGCTTGATCTCACTTATCTGCTCGGCGTCGAGTTTGGGCTTTCGCCCCCCCGCGCGGCCACGCGCACGCGCTGCTGATAGTCCCGCATGCGCCCGCTCTCGGATCACGTTGCGCTCAAACTGAGCGAGAGCGGCAAATACTTGAGCGACCGACGTATCCGCCGCACTGCTAGTGTCAATCCTTTCACTCAAGCTCTCAAACCTTACGCCGTGTTGTTCGAGTTCAACCACGATCTGCACAAGGTCAGACAGGCTACGAGCGAGGCGATCCAACCGCCACACTACAAGGGTGTCACCGGGCCCGAGTACTTTCCGGCATTGTTCCAGCCCCGGGCGAGCTGCCACCTTAGCGCCAGCGGTCTCCTCGTAAATGGTCGCGCAACCAGACTGCGCAAGGACTCGCCGCTGATGCCCAAGAGTCAGATCGTCTGCTGACGCTCGCGCGTAGCCGATTCGTTGATTCATTGACGGTTTGCGAGGCTTTGAAAAATTGACGGGAATTTTGACAGAAAAGCGGCAATTTGTCCCCACAATCGCACGCCAGCCGGGCATCGTCATTCACCGGCCGCCTGGACAGCCCAGGATTGCGGGTTAGGCAGGGCTCACTCCACACCAGCTCGCCCCATAGGTGAGCCGAACACCGCGCTGCGCTGTCTATAGCCCGCCGTGTCAACGCTATAGGCTCGAACTCATTGGAAAGTGCGTCTTATCAACGCTTGGCGATCAGCTTTTCGGAGCCTGGCGAGGCTACATTGATTTTTTTATTGTGGAACTGACATCAGACCCAGTTGAGCAAGAGTGGCTCACGCAGGAGCCTGCTCGCTTCCGGATTTTTATCGATCTCGTCGTCTGTCACGTAGTAGCCAGCTTCGACGCTCGCCAGCGCCTGATTCGCACGTGCAATTTGTCGCTCAAGTCGAACGGCATTTCGATCCGGCTCGCCATCGGAGGCGTTGATAGTCATCGGTGATTCATCCTTGTAAGGTGAACTCAGATGATCAAATCTGCTCAGAGCCACTCGCTACCGGCTTCATGCCGCGAACGATGTGGTGAACTAGTCAATTTCTCGTCGTCGAGCTCGTCATCGGTGAAGTAATAGCCGGCGTCGATGCGGGAAGCGGCTTGGCGAGCGCGCACGATTTGCTCATCCAGCGAAAAGCACTGGGCGTCCCCGTAGAGGTCGGCACCGGTGCGGTTGATGTTCACCGATCCCTCATCCTTGTACATCGGCGTCACATGTGGTTAATTGTGGCACTCAGGCACCGGCTTTTCGTTATCGGCACCCCACGTTTCAAGCCATGCGTATACCTCTTCGCCAGAGAGGTGCAAGCCCGTACGCTGGAACTCCAGCCAGGAATATTTGGCCTCTTGCTCGAATCGCGCGTGTGCGGTTGCGCTCTGATCGAGTTCGATCTCGAACGCGCGACTCACATCATGGCCGTCAGGTGATTGCAATCGCGATTTCATAGCATAACGTAACGTATCAATCGTATCGTAACGTACCAAGCATCAGTCCGGAAGGACGTTGCTACCGTTGCGGCGGGAGCCGCCGCCGAGGGCCACGCCCTCGCCTCTACGATACTCGGTTTCGTTCGTCGGCCTCGCGCGGGAGCGCGAGGCAAGCAAAGGAAAGGTGGATGCGCGGACGCGTGCCGGTGTTCAAAGTCCCTCATCCTTGTATCCGCTAAAGCTTGGAGAGTTCGACCGGACCAAACATGAACACCATCAGATAACCGGTGGATGTCTTGAATTTCCCCGCCGTAAAACCGGGCTGGACCTTTGCCACCAAGGCAACCCTCGTTTTCAGCCCGATGAATGGACCGTTCACCGGGCCGCCGACCAATTTTTCGAACTCGTCCTTGGTCACCGGCTGCGCCAAATCCGAGTCGGATCGCCAGCTTCCATTGCTGTAATCAGCGAACACATAGCCGGCGGCCGTCTTTTCCACCTTGATCACCGGTTCGACTTTTCCGTTTTGCATCGCGCCGTACATCCCCTCCAGCGTATCCGGCGAATTCCTGTTGCAGCCGGAAAGTATCGCCACAAGTAGTCCAAGCACCATACACAAGAGATTCTTCAATTTTCCGTCCTCTATATCGGTCGGCACATAAGGGAGTTTCAGCCAGCGCCTATAGACCCTTGACGCTGTTCATGCGGAATCGACTCGTCGCAGCGCGAGCGGCAGCCTGGCCGGCGCCAATAGCATGGCGCGCGCCAGCTTGCGCACCACCCAGTGCTTTACCGCCCGCCCATTTCGAGCCTTGACCAGCCGCGCGCGCGATGATGCGCGACGCACCGCCAGTCGCTGAAGATACGACCCAGTTCCCGAAGCCGGTGCCGATCGGCGCACCTCCGGCGAGGCTAGATGCCACGTGGGTAACACCCATGATGACGAGCACGTCGATGATCGAAATCAGCAGCAAACCCAACGCACTGCCGAGGCCGGAGGTCGGAGTCATCGAATCCATGTACTGCTGAAATACGACGTACGTGAACGACAGCACTGTCACCGCAAATACGTTGACGAAAACGTAGTTGACGATCAGACCTACCCACGCATCGAAGAACCGCTTCGTAACGTCGAAAAGCAGGCAGCCGATGAAAATCGGACCAAAAGCCAACAGTACGGTCAACATGCCCTTTGAGAGCAGGATGAGGTAGGCGGCATAGACGGTCATGATGAGCCCAGCCCCGTAATACACTATCCCCGAAAAGAAGAATGAAAATCCGTTAGAGGTTAGCAAAGAACCCCGAGAGAACGCATCGCTCCCGAGCGACCATGCCTGACCCAGTTGTTGATCGAGGATCGATGGACCGGCAACGGTGTCAGCGGTCTGCCCAGTAACGATGCTCGTGAGATCTGTCGGCAAATTCAGCACGGGATCGAGCACGTACTGCCCGTACCCAGCGATGGAAAAGCCGATGCTCAGGATCAGCGTTATCTTGACGATCCGGAATACCATGTCATTGCCCCAATCCTGCACTTTTCCGCGAATGCCCGCCCAAGAATAGAGAATGAAGTAGATCCCGAGGCACGTTGTTACTACAGGCAGCATCGCAGTAATCGTCCGCTGGACTGCGGCGTTCAGGAACGCATCAATCGCAGCTTGGAAGTGCGTGAAGATGTTTGCGAAAATTGTCATCGTCATGGCGCTCTCTCCTTGCTATTGCCGGCGAGCCGGACTTTCGTTGACTAAAGTTTTGCCGGCACGCTGGGCCTTCAGAAAGCTGCCGTAGTCACGGCATACGCGTTCGATTGCCACATCGTCGTACGCATCAAGCGTGCGTCGCTCAAAGACGAGTAGCTGCCGCTTGATATGTAAGCGCGCCAACATCTTCGCGTCAGGCCGAGGCTTTGCTTCCTCCGCCGCTATTTCGCTCACGATGAATCCGATCATCGAGTTGAGCACCTCCAATGCCGTTTCGAGGCGAGCCAAGCTATCGGTCATCACAGAACCTCCGTGACGGCGGGAAAGCCCTCGACCACCAGATGATCCAGTCGCTCGTAGAAAACGCCCAGCATTGCCGCGAGGTCCTCGTACATCGGATTCGGCCTCATCAGATCGATGCATTTGCCCATCCCATGGACGGCCTCCTGAAGCGACGTGTACCACGTGAGTAAATCGGGAGACGCGTTACTATTGATGCCAGCCATGATTCACCTCCTTGCAGGTGGGTCGTGGTTAGGGATGAAGGAGCGTCTCACCGCTCGTTCGTCCCGCTACGAAGAACGCGCCATTGTGCTTCGAACGACGCGCGAAACAACAGAACCCTGGGCGCAGCAAGACAAGCAAGGGCGACGAGCTCAACGCTCATGGTCATCTTTCCTTGGCGCACTATCGCGCGTTGGAATCACGCTCGGCCTCGACTTCTGCACACGAGTTCCTGCCGCACTTGCGACCTTCGGCCTCTCGTCACTGCGACGATCATGCCCTTCCCTCGTCTTCCTCATCCGGCTAGCGGTGTCCTGCCGCTCTGTCATCGGCGCCGGCACGCTGCTCACGAAACGTCTAATGTCGTTGCTCAAAAGCGGGCTTCTCTTCGGTATGCAACACCTTGTCCAGCATCAGCCGTAGAAGTTGCGCTTCGCTTCGACAACCGTGGCGCTGCGCTGCCGCAGCAAACTTCAGCTTGGTTTCTCGTGACACACGCGCCCGGATCGTCTCGTGCTCGCTCATGCCACGGCTCCGCCGCGTGCCCACTTTCTAGAAGAAAGTGTTTCCTGCCCTAGAACACAAGACACATCACGACTTTCGTCAACGAAAGTCCATCGGTTCCCGCCGCGCTCCCACGCGACGGAACTACCTTGCTCCGCAGAGGCGAGGGTTTCCCCCTCGATGGCGGCTCCCGCCGCTGCTTGTCCTTCATCCTCACGCGCAAGTTTCGTTGACGAAAGTTGGGGGCCTGTGTATTGCACAATACAGTCGAGGATGTGTGGAATCATTTGACCTCTCCCCATGCCCGACCCAGCCCACCCAACATGCAAAGGGTCGCGTCGTACAGATGTGCCAGAGCCAATGCGCCAGTGCCGACAGTAGCCATCAACAGTTGATTTCGAACGGGTACGGGATATGGGATGATCAGGGTCGCCGCGAGCACGAACAACGAGGCACCCGAGAGCAACAATAGAGGCCATCTGACAATCGGCCGAATCCATTGCAGAACAAGGAGCAAGATCATTGAGATCATGACTACAGCAAGCCGAATTAACTTCATAGATGTGAAGTCCTCACCATTCGATCACGGACGCTAGCACCCTCATTGATGCCCCTCACCTCTAAACGAAGCTCGAATTTTTTGCATTTCAATTTGAGAAACGCTGAGGCTGGAAGCACTGGCACCGTCCGATCTCGCGGAAGGCAGCGCCTCCGTTTCGTTATTTATAGATTTATATGTAGCGTTACTGTTAACGCTGCCCATTTTGGATACCCTATCCGATAGGGTATCCGCGCCGAACGGTCCATCGGACAGGTGCTGATCTGTGGACAAGTAGGAAGGAATAATGCCTCGGAGCTCCGGAGGCAACCGTGTGCGGAGGTCGCGGATGAAATCGGCTCGCCAACAGTCCGGGATCTTCGCAATCTGCTCGATTGTTCTGTCTCGGAGCTTCGGTCCCAGAGCCATTTTCGGAGAGTTGTGCTCCCACCACTGTTTGACCCAGACGTAGCGCGTGCGCTCGGCGAAACCCACAAGAGCACGCTCGGCTAGCCGCTTCAAAACAAGAACGAATTGCTCTTCCATCCATCCCATCTCAGCCGCAGAGACTCGCGGAACGACTGGGTACACACCGATGATGTTGCTGCTCGGAGACGTCAGCAAATACAACATGGTTGCCTTGTCTTCCTGCGTGCAATCTGCGATCTGAGGGGACCGCCAAAAATTCGCATCGTCTACGGTACGTTGGCGCCCCATCATTCGGCCTCGTCCAGAAACCTGGCAACTTCCGCCGCCTTGAACATTACTCGGCGTCCGAGCTTGATCTTGGCGGGTCGAATCTGCCGCGCGAGTTGGTTGTTACCACTCAACGTGATACGTAGTCCATCGACACTGCGATTAAGTAGGCCGGCCAAGTCCGTGAGCGACAGCAATAAACCATATCGAGTCACCAGTAGCTCTTCGGTCTTTGTCATGTGGTCACATCTCCGTTGTTTCACTAGATAGGACTACTACCTAAGACACTCACCGCCAGAAATATGGCACTGGCCCATGCGGCAAGCGCCTATATAATCGGAGTGACGATTCTTTCCTTTTAGTCCAATTTAGACGATTGGTCTTAAATTTACATATTCTTCGCTAGCATGTCAATCACTACGATCGAAGATCGGTTCATCCTGCTACTGAAAGAAAAGCAGACGCACGGAGCGAGCGGAGCCTCCAGCCGAGGCTTCTGGGAACGGTTGGCTCAGCGTTCCGGAATTTCCGCACAGCGCTGGCGGAAAGCGTTTGACAGGCGACAACGCCCAACGTCGGACATGATTGAGGCAACCGGGAAGATGTGGCCGCAGCATGCTTTCTGGCTTGTGACGGGGATCACCGACGCCGCGAACGGGCATGTCGCGCCGCTAACCGCCATGACCTTCCCTGAACGCTTCTATGGACTAACAGATGCCGCCACTGGTTACTTCCGGCAGTCGTTGGCCTTAGCTAGCGAGCTCGCAGACCGAAGCGCGATCGATCTGAGCGATGACAAGCAAAGGATGTATGCCGCCGAGCGAACGAAACCGCTGGCTCACTGGGTGGGTAGCGAAAGTTTGGATGTCGCGTATCAACTCTCCTCTGATGCTCACTATCAGTCGCTTCGCGAGGAGTGGTTGCGTAGGGAGGAAGAACGGCAAGCGCTGATAGCCAAGCTAGCGGCGTCGCCGGAAGAAAAACCGGATCGAGAGGCATCGAAGAAGGGATTGACGGTCGAAAGGCTCGCAGGAAAGGATCCTCGCACCACCCACCAGAGCGAGTGGGACCTTTTCTACGAGCCACGAAGCGAGTGACGCCTGTGCCGTTTTTGGTGAATGCGATTACTCGGCCGGAGGCCGTTACCAACCCAACTCGGCTGCCGGCCCGAAGACAACGCTACTCGTAAATCCACCCCCAAGAATGCACGCCCTGTACGGCATGAAGAACAGCGCATGCTTGTATTCCCAGTGAAACAAAATTTCTGTAGTGATGCGCGCTGTCTCGATCGATCTGGGGAATCCTGAGCTCGCTCAGACCGTCCAGTATTGCCCGTTGGCGACGCATTGCGGAAAAGAGCTGTGGCGATTCTGTCAGCGGAAAATGTTCTGCGAGTCCTTCTTCAATTAGCTCCTCGAGAGCGTCCCCCGCCTCACGCAGGCTCGGAGCGATTTCCTGATGGAGGCTCCTGAACGCTACAAGATTGTCCTGGATGGCGATGAGCAGCTCCGCAGCCCGGCTCGGGTCGATTCTCGATTTGAGCTCAAAGACAAGCGAACAAAAGTAACGATCTTTGGGCAGCATGGATTCGAGATATGCATTCTTGTCCGCAAGATATTTCTGCTCAAAAATTCTGTCGTCGCCGCCCGCAAAATAGTTTTCACTTGGCTCCAGATGATCTTCGATGCGTACGATGTGGTGGAAGCGCATCGAAATATTCGCGCCAGACTGCCATGCCAGTTGCCCCTTGAATGCGTCAAATACCATCTCCGAACTTTCGTGAAGCAGATGCCGCAGGGGACGCACAGCATGCTCTGCGATATCGTAGGAATCGAACTCGTTGATAACCGAGGTCAATGCCTCCCCGGCCAATTCACTCAGCTTCCTGATCTCATCCTTGTGCTGTTTCCGTAAATCCCGGAAGGTGTCCCGGTATCGGGAGTGCTCGCCTGAAACGTGAGCACGGTAGGTGTTTTGCAGCGAAACCCGAGCGATATCGCTTTGCTTTTTCGTATAGAGCGCACTCATCGACGAGACCGCAAACGCTGCCAAGGCAATCCAGTTAGAGAGTTCCAATGTCAGTTTCCATTTTTGTTCTTGACGTGTGGGCGAGGGTCCAAAATACACCGCCTCGCCACTAGCGCACCAAGCGGTCCAGCTTGGTTACTAGCTCCTCCGAACGGAGGTGTGTATAACGCTTCAACATCTGCATCGACTTGTGCCCGCTGATAGCAGCGACCTCTTGGTCGCTGAAGCCAGCTTCAACGAGTCTGCTAACCGCTTCATGGCGTAAGTCGTGAAAGTGGAGGTCGACGAAGCCGAGCTCGCGAACGATACCAGCCCAAAGCTTCTGAAACACATACGGTTTGCGCCGACCATCCCGTCCGGGTTCGCCAAAAAAGACAAGATCCGTGTCGATGGGGCGTATTGGGTTGTCCAACGCTGCGCGCAGAATTTCGGCTGCGGCACGAGTTAATGGAACAGTCCGCGCCGTGCCGTTCTTGGTGTCGCGCAAAGTGACGATTCGCCGATCAACATCGATCTGCGAGCGTCGCAGCCCGGTAATTTCCGATGAGCGCATTCCCGTCTCAACCGCTAGCCGTACGACCCAACCAAGCATTGGATTGCTATGAGCGCCGGCGGCATCGAACAGTCGCTGCTGTTCCGCCGGCGTTAAGCGCCGATTCCGCCCGGCTCCGGGGCTCGGCTTTCGGATGTTGGCGACCGGATTGAACGTGAGTCCGATTCCCCACTCCTGAATCGCGACTCGAAACAGATGACCGAGCATCGCGAGTTCGATGCGCACGGTATTGTTGGATTTGCCTGCCACTAAGCGCTCGTCGCGGTACTTCGCGACGAGGTCGGCGCTAACAGCCGCCATTGAGTACTTGCCGAAGAAGGCTTCGAGGTGGCTCCGTGTGAATTTCTCACTGCGCTGCGTGGTCGCCTTTTTGGTGACCGACACCTCTTCCATGTACCGCTTCAACGCGGCCGACACCGTGAGCTTTTCGGAGGGCGCGCGAGACAGATAGACGCCCCGAACCATCTCATCTTCGGTTCGACGTGCCCAATCCTCAGCGTCGCGTTTGGTGCGAAAAGTCTTGGCCGTAGTCGGCCAACCAATCTTGCGGATGACCGCCTTCCACGTCCCGGAAGGCGTCTTGACGATGGTTGCCATGTACCTGTTCTGAGAGCTGACTGTACCGAAAATGTACTTTTCAACGCCCAGAAAGCACAAGGGGTTACGTGAAAATCACGTAACCCCTTGATTCTATTGGTGCCGGCTGCAGGACTCGAACCCGCCACCTGATGATTACAAATCAACTGCTCTACCAGATGAGCTAAGCCGGCGTAGCCGTAGATTCTACCTCATTTCACGATCTTGAGGCGGGGTCGGTTGCTCTTTCCCGAGGCACCGCCATCGTCGTCGGGCGACGAGGCAGGCACATCCGCGCCTTCCGACGGCTCGGCCGCCTCCCGCGCCGCTTCGTCGGACGATACCGGCGCAGCTTCGGCGACATCGTCCTCGATGGCCGACTCGCCCGGCTCATCGGCGGTGGCGTCGACCTGGAAGGCCATGCCCTGCCCGTTCTCGCGCGCGTAGATCGCCAGCACGTTGGCGACCGGCACCTCGAGCTTGTGCGCCTTGCCCGAGAAACGCGCCGTGAACTCGATCCATTCGTTGCCCATCTGCAGCGCGCTGGTCGCCTCGAAGCTGATGTTCAACACGATCTCGCCGTCGCGCACATACTGCCGCGGCACGCGCGTCGAATTGTCGACGCGCACCGCGATGTGCGGCGTATAACCGTTGTCCGTGCACCATTCGTACAGCGCGCGCAGCAGATACGGTTTGGTGGAAGTCTCTTGCATCACAGTCCTCGTACGGGCACGAACGCGGCGGCTCGCCGCCGCGCGCGTACCGATGGCCGCAGGGCCGTTAACGACGCATCACCTTTTCCGAAGGCGTCAGCGCCTCGATATACGCCGGGCGGCTGAAGATACGCTCGGCGTACTTCATCAGCGGTGCCGCGTTCTTCGACAGCTCGATGCCGTAGTGATCCAGGCGCCACAGCAGCGGCGCGATCGCGACGTCGAGCATCGAGAACTCCTCGCCGAGCATGTACTTGTTCTTGACGAAGATCGGCGCGAGCTGGGTCAGGCGATCGCGGATCGCCAGGCGTGCCTTCTCGTGGTTCTTCTCGGCGGCCTTGCCCTTCTCGTTCTCGAGCGTGCTGACGTGGACGAACAGCTCCTTCTCGAAGTTCAGCAGGAACAGGCGCGCGCGCGCACGCTGCACCGGGTCGGCCGGCATCAGCTGCGGATGCGGGAAGCGCTCGTCGATGTACTCGTTGATGATGTTCGACTCGTACAGGATCAGATCACGTTCGACGAGGATCGGCACCTGACCATAGGGATTCATCACGGCGATGTCTTCGGGCTTGTTGAACAAGTCCACATCGCGAATCTCGAAGTCCATGCCCTTTTCGAACAGCACCAGCCGGCAGCGCTGGGAGAAAGGACACGTCGTGCCGGAATACAGAACCATCATAATTTGCGTTTCCTCAAAAAAGCCGAGGGCCGACGCGCGGACAAACCTGCCAGCAGGTCTCTCCTTGCGCCGGCCCCACGCCGGTCTTGGCGTGTTTACTTGATATCTTTCCAATACGCGGCATTCAGCCGCCACGCGAAAAAGCTCAGGATGCCGAGGAACATCAGCACCCAGACGCCGACGCGCTTGCGGGTCTGCTGCTCGGGCTCGGCCATCCAGCCCAGGTACGCGACGAGGTCGGCCACGGCCGCATCATAATCCACCGACGATAGCGTACCGGGCGTGACAGTCTGGAATCCGACGAGCTTGTGTACCTTCTCGCCCGTTTCCAGGTCCTCGACATCCTCGTATTTCGCGGTGCGCTGCCCCTGCAGTTGCCAGAGCACATGCGGCATGCTGACGTTCTCGAACACCGCGTTGTTCCAGCCGGTCGGCCGCGTGTCGTCGCGGTAGAAGCTGCGCAGGTACGTGTAGAGCCAGTCGCGCCCGCGAGCCCGCGCCTCGACCGAGAGATCGGGCGGCGTCACGCCGAACCAGCTCTTCGCGTCGTCCGGCCGCATCGCGACGCTCATCGTATTGCCGACCTTGTCCGTCGCGAACAGGAGATTCGCCTCGATCTCCTTCTGGGAAATCCCCAGATCCGTCAGACGGTTGTAGCGCATCAGGTTGGCGCTATGGCAATTCAGGCAATAGTTTACAAACAATTGCGCGCCATGCTGCAGGGCAACGAGATTTTCCGCGTTATCGGGCGCCCGGTCGAGCGGAAAATTAGCTTCGTCGGCACGCGCCGGACCCGTCGCCAGTGCGAGCGATGCGGCCCCGATCAGCAGGAACGTCTTCAGCAGCGTCCTCATCATCGTGTTCTCCTCGCTCGCATTAATGGGGCCGGAAATTGACGCGCTCGGGCGGACGCTTGAACGTGCCCAATCGGGTCCAGAACGGCATGCCCAGGAAGAACGCGAAGTAGATCAGCGCGCAGAACTGCGCGATCAGCGTCTTGGCCGGCGACGGCGACTGCGTGCCGAGGAAGGCGAGCGTGAAGAAGGCGAGGACGAAAATCCCGAGGAACACCTTGTGGAAGGTCGGCCGGTAGCGGATCGACTTGACCGGGCTGCGGTCCAGCCAGGGCAGGAAGAACAGCGAGACGACCGCCGAGCCCATCACCACCACGCCCCAGAACTTCGATTCGGTCAGCGCCATGAAGACCACCAGCGCGGCGGCCAGCACCGGCAGCCCGATCCGCCATTTGCCGCGCGCGCGCAGCAGCGCGACGATGCCGAGCAGCACGATCACCACCATCAGCACGATCTTGAACGGGTCGGTGGTGGCGCGCAGCATCGCGTAGAAGGCCGTGAAGTACCAGACCGGCGCAATCTCGGGCGGCGTCTGCAGCGGGTTGGCCGGGATGAAGTTGTTGGCCTCCAGGAAGTAGCCGCCCATTTCCGGCGCGAAGAACACGATCAGCGCGAAGATCATCAGGAACACGCAGACGCCGAGGAAATCGTGCACCGAGTAATAGGGGTGGAACGGGATGCCGTCGAGCGGGATGCCGTTCTCGTCCTTCTTCTCCTTGATCTCGATGCCGTCCGGGTTGTTCGAGCCCACCTCGTGCAGCGCCACCAGGTGCGCCACCACCAACCCCACCAGCACCAGCGGGATCGCGATCACGTGGAAGGCGAAGAAGCGGTTCAGCGTCACGTCGGACACCACGTAGTCGCCGCGGATCCAGAGCGAGAGGTCGGGGCCGACGAAGGGGATCGCCGAGAACAGGTTCACGATCACCTGCGCGCCCCAGAACGACATCTGGCCCCAGGGCAGCAGGTAGCCGAAGAAGGCCTCGGCCATCAGGCACAGGAAGATCGCGCAGCCGAAGATCCACACCAGTTCGCGCGGCTTGCGATACGAGCCGTAGAGCAGGCCGCGGAACATGTGCAGGTAGACCACCACGAAGAACATCGAGGCGCCGGTGGAATGCATGTAGCGGATCAGCCAGCCCCAGGGCACCTCGCGCATGATGTACTCGACCGACGCGAAGGCCAGCGTCGAGTCGGGCTTGTAGTTCATGGTGAGGAAGATGCCGGTGACGATCTGGTTGACCAGCACCAGCAGCGCCAGCGAGCCGAAGAAGTACCAGAAGTTGAAGTTCTTCGGCGCGTAGTACTCGGTCACGTGCTTCTTGATCGAGGCCGTGAGCGGGAAGCGCTCGTCGATCCAGCCGATGAAGCCCGTCGTGGAGACATTCTCGTTATCGGTCGCCATCACGCTTCTCCTTTCTCGTCCTTGCCGATCACCACCGTGGTGGCCGAGGTGAACATGTAAGGCGGAATATCGAGATTCTGTGGCGCCGGCTTGTTCTTGAAGACGCGACCGGCAAGGTCGTAGGTCGACCCGTGGCAGGGACAGAGGAAACCGCCCGGCCAGTCGTCGGGCAGGTTCGGCTGCGGGCCGGGCGTGAAACGCGAGGTGGGCGTGCAGCCCAGGTGCGTGCACACGGCCAGCACGACGAGGATGTTCTTGTGGTCGGTGCGCGAGCGGTACTCGTTGTCGCAGTACGCCGGCAAGGGCATCGAATACGGGTTCCTGGTCTTGGGATCGGCCAGTTCCGGGTCGGCCTTCTTCACGTCGGCGAGCATCGCGTCGGTGCGGTTCAGGATCCAGACCGGCTTGCCGCGCCAGGCCACGGTGACGAGTTCGCCGGGCTTGAGCCCGCCGATGTCGACCTCGACCGGCGCGCCGGCCGCCTTCGCCTTGGTCGACGGCGCGAGCGACGCCGCGAACGGTATGACCGTGGCGACACCACCGACACCGCTTGCTACGGATGTCGCAATCAGCCAGGTACGGCGGCCGCTGTCGACGCGTTTCTCTTCTTTATCTCGCATCTCACGCCCCACTTCTGAGTTGGATTCACCGTCACGACTTCGCATACCGCCGCTAGTGTGCGCGAACGGGGGTCCGATTTTCAAGGCCTGAATCTCGAAATCGACCAGAAGTCATTGATCGACAAGGGTTTTCCCCCATCGCCGATCGATGTTTCCAACTCAGTTGTTAAGCAAACGCTTCATACTGTTTCGTGGGTGCGCCGCCGCATTTCCGCCGCTTTCAGACCGGGTTGGGGATGTCGATGAAGGTGTGCTCCAGGCCGAAATGCTCTGACAAATGGTGGCCCAGCGCCTGGATGCCGTAGCGCTCGGTGGCATGGTGCCCCGCCGCAACGAAGGCCACCCCGCTCTCGGCCGCCGCATGCGTGACGAATTCGGAGGCTTCGCCGGTCAGGAACACGTCGGCGCCGGCCTCGATGGCGGCGTCGAAATAGCTCTGCGCGCCGCCCGTGCACCAGGCCACGCGACGCAGTAGCTGGTCCGCGTCGCCGAGCACCAGCGGCGTGCGCCCCAGCGTGTTCTCCACCTTGGCCGTGAAGTGCTCCAGCGAGACCGCCATCGGCAGGGTCGCCATCCAGCCCAGGCCGTGCTCGCCGAAATAGCTGTCGGCCATCAGGCCGAGCCGCGCGCCGAGCTGCGCGTTGTTGCCGAAATCGGGATGGGCATCGAGCGGCAGGTGGAAGGCGAACAGGTTCAGCTCGTTGGCCAGCAGCAGCTTCAGGCGCTGGTACTTGCGGCCCGTCACCTGCGGCGCCTCGTTGCGCCAGAAATAGCCGTGGTGGACCAGCACCGCGTCGGCCCCCCATTCGACCGCGCGCTCGAGAAAGGCCAGCGAGGCGGTCACGCCGGTGGCGATGCGCTCGATGCGGCGGCGGCCCTCGACCTGCAGCCCGTTCGGGCAGTAGTCCTTGAAGCGCGCAATCTCGAGGGTATTGTTCAAGTACAATTCGAGTTCGATCCGGTCCATATATTCCCCTAATATCTTCAAATGCTTAGACGCTTCTGGCTGTTCTTCGCACAGGCTGTGACGGTACTGCTCGCGCTGATGTTCATCGTCGCGACCCTCAAGCCGCAGTGGCTACAGCGACAGGGGCAACTCGGCAAGCAGCTGGCGGCGCCGATCGTCGCGCTGCGCGAGGTGGCGCCCGGCGTTGGCGGCGCGCCCGCGCAAGCCTCGTATGCGGATGCCGCGCAGAAGGCCATGCCGGCCGTGGTCAACGTGTTCTCGAGCAAGGACGGCTCGCTGCCGCCCGATCCGCGCGCCAAGGACCCGCTGTTCCGCTACTTCTTCGGTGACCGCAATCCGCGCCGGCAGCAGGAGGAGCCCGCCTCGAATCTCGGTTCGGGCGTCATCGTGAGCCCGGAAGGTTACATTCTAACGAACCAGCACGTGGTGGACGGCGCCGACCAGATCGAGGTCGCGCTGGCCGACGGCCGCACCTCGACGGCCAAGGTGATCGGCAACGATCCCGAAACCGACCTCGCCGTGCTCAAGATCAACATGACCAACCTGCCGACCATCACCCTGGGCCGTTCGGACCAGGCGCGCGTCGGCGACGTGGTGCTGGCGATCGGCAACCCGTTCGGGGTCGGCCAGACCGTCACGATGGGCATCATCAGCGCGCTCGGCCGCAACCACCTCGGCATCAACACCTTCGAGAACTTCATCCAGACCGACGCGCCGATCAATCCCGGCAACTCGGGCGGCGCCCTGGTCGACGTGAGCGGCAACCTGCTCGGCATCAACACGGCGATCTACTCGCGCTCGGGCGGCTCGCTCGGGATCGGCTTCGCGATCCCCGTGTCGACCGCGCGCACCGTGCTGGAGAGCATCATCACCACCGGCGCCGTCACGCGCGGCTGGATCGGCGTCGAGCCGCAGGACCTCACGCCCGAGATCGCCGACTCCTTCGGGCTGCAGCAGAAGAGCGGCGCGATCGTTGCCGGTGTGCTGCAGGGCGGCCCGGCGGACAAGGCCGGCATCAAGCCCGGCGATATCCTGACCACGGTCAACAACGAGCCGATCACCGACACCACGCGCCTGCTCAACGTGGTCGCGCAGATCAAGCCGGGCACGCCGACCCAGGTCGAGGTGGTGCGCAAGACGCGCACGTTCACGGTGACGGTGGTGATCGGCAAGCGCCCGCCGCCGCCCAAGCAGGCGCTCGACGACCAGAACAACGACGACGCGGAGTAAGCGGGGCACCCGGCACCCGCGGTCGCCAAGGCGGACCCGGCAATGGGCGAGCGAGCCGGCAGCCTCCTCGTCGGAGCGGCCCGCACCAAGCAAAAAGGACAGCCCTCGGCTGTCCTTTTTTCATTGCCCTGAACGGGCCGCGGCGAAAACCTCGCCAGCTCAGCCCGCTGCCTGCGATTCCTCGTCGGCGGCCGGCTTGTTGCCGACGAAGATGCGCGCCGCCAGCAGGCCGATCTCGTAGAGCACCACCAGCGGCAGGGCCAGCATCAACTGCGAGAACACGTCGGGGGGCGTGACCACGGCCGACACCACGAAGGCGCCGACGATCACGTAGGGCCGGATCTCCTTGAGCTTCTTGAGCGGCAGCACGCCCATGCGCACCAGCACCACCACCACCACCGGCACCTCGAAGGTGACCCCGAAGGCGAGGAACATCCCCAGCACGAAGCTCACGTAGTTGTTGATGTCGGTGGACATCTCGGCGCCGAGCGGGGCGTTGTAGTGCGCCATCACGCGAAAGATGGTCGGGAACACCAGGAAGTAGGCGAAGGCCATGCCGCACAGGAACAGGAAGTAGCTGCTGCTCACCAGCGGCATCACCAGCCGCTTCTCGTGCTGGTAGAGGCCCGGGGCCACGAAGGCCCAGATCTGGTAGAGCACGACGGGCAGCGCGATCACCAGCGCCACCAGCATCGTGACCTTCATCGGCACGAAGAACGACCCGGTCACGTCGGTGACGATCATCTTGCCGTCCTTGGGCAGGTTCTGCATCAGCGGCCGCGCCAGCAGCCGGAAGATGTCGGGCGCCCAGTACACCAGCCCGACGAACACCACGAGTACGGCCGCGCCGGCCCGCACCAGGCGGGTACGCAGTTCGACGAGATGGGAGATGAAGGTTTCTTCCCGGGCTTCTTCCGGGTTGTGCTGGGGGTCGCTCACACCGGCCCTCGATGGATGTGATGGGCGCGCGCGATCATCGTGCGCGGTCAGAAGAAACGCGTGGGCCGGCGCAGGCTGGCCGGCTGGTGGCGCGCCACGCGCGCGGCCCCCGACTGCACGTGCGTGCGGCGCGTGGTGGCGCGCTTGTACCAGGTGGGCGTGGCGCTCTGCTTGATGCGCCAGTTGCGGCGCTTGGGCGTGAAGGTGGCGCTGATCGGGCTGCCCTGCCAGGCGTGGGTGGAGCTGTCGTAGGGATCGTAGGACGAGCCGGCCCCGACCGACACGGGCCCCGCCGAGGCGCCCGACTCACCCGAGACGGCCGAGCTCCAGGCATCGTTGAGCTCGGTTTCGTGCTGGCGCAGATTGTCGTGGATGGTGGTCTCGACATTGCGCGCCGCGCTCTCGAAGTCGGTCTTCATGGTGCGCAGCGCGTCGAGTTCGATCTCGCGCGACACCTCCGCCTTCACGTCGTTGATATAGCGCTGGGCGCGCCCGAACAGCGCGCCGGCGGTGCGGGCCACGCGCGGCAGGCGCTCGGGACCGAGCACCACCAGCGCGACGACGCCGATCAGCGCCATCTTGGAAAGACCGAGATCGAGCATCGCGGCGTCCTGTCAGCGCGAGGCGATCACGCCTTGTTCGAATCGGAGGAACGCGTCGCTTCCTTCGCGTCGACGTTCACCGTGCCCGTGCGCGGCAGTTGCTGCTGCGCGTCGGCCGGCGTTTCGTCTTCCTGCTTCATGCCGTCCTTGAAACCCTTGACCGCGCCGCCGAGGTCGCTGCCGAGATTGCGCAGCTTCTTGGTGCCGAACACCATCACGACGATCACCAAAACGATCAGCCAGTGCCAAATACTCAATCCGCCCATGATGCCACTCTCCTCAACCTCGCCGCCGCGGCGGCGCTAACTGCCGGCGGCGCCGGCATCCGTTACGTTTCCCTTGCGCGGCACGGCGGCATGTGACGCATGCCGCCCGCCCCGTTCAACCCATCCGCTTCCACGGGCGCGGCCCGGCAAGCAGGTGCGCATGCAGGTGGTAGACCTCCTGCCCGCCGCCCGGGCCCGTGTTCAGCACGGTCCGGAATCCCGTTTCGCCACCCGTGTAGGCGCAACCGAGCTGTTCGGCCAGGCGCGCGACGAGGACCAGCATTCTACCAAGCAGCGGCGCGTCTTCCGCGCCCGCCGAGGACAGCGTCGGCAGGTGCCGGCGCGGGATCACCAGCACGTGCGTCTCGGCCGCCGGGTTGATGTCGCGGAACGCGACGAACTCCTCGTCCTCGTGCACCTTGCTGCTCGGGATCTCGCCCGAGGCGATCCTGCAGAACAGGCAGTTCGGATCGTGACTCATCTTGCTCCCGGCGCGCCGCCCGCCCTCAGAACCATGCCTGCGGATCGAGCGGCTTGTTGTCGTTCAGGTACAGCCAGCCCTTGATGATACGGTACAGCGTCCAGACCCAGACCACGCCCAGGATGAAAAATCCGACCACCACGAAGATCAGCGCGAAACCGATCAGGTAGAGGATCAGCGCGCGCCAGAAGGTGCGGATCTGCCACTCGAAATGCGCCTGGTAGCGGGTGCCGACCACGTCCGGGCGCTTCACGTAGTTGATGATGATCGCGATCAGCCCGGTGATGCCGCCCGTCAGCCAGTGGATCGCGTACAAACCGTACAACACGTGGGTGAGCGTGCGCAGCGACTGCTCGCGTTCGCTCGACAGGCCGCCGCCCGGATAATTGGCCGGAACCGCTGCGCCACCGGGCTGGATCGAAGGTTCGTCCATGATGCTACCTCCGTTTGATGACATGACCGACACAGGGCGCGAGCGCGCTCAACCCTCGCCTTCCTCGCGCTCGCGGCGCTTGCGCAGCGCCTTCTCCTCGAGGCCCGACAGGCCCTCGCGGCGTTCGAGCTCGGCCAGCACGTCGGCCGGGCTCAGATCGTAATGCGACAGCATCACCAGGCAATGGAACCAGAGATCGGCCACTTCGCCGACCAGCGCCGTGGGCGCGCCGCCCTGGCGCACGTCCTTGGCGGCCAGCACCACCTCGGTGGCTTCCTCGCCGATCTTCTTGAGCACCGCGTCGTCGCCCTTGTGGAACAGGCGCGACACGTAGGACTGCTCGGGATCGCCGCCCTTGCGGCTATCGATCACGGCCGCCAGGCGCAGCAGGGTGTCGTGAGTGGTCTGCGTCATTTGTAGATGTGCTCGGGATCTTTCAGCACCGGCTCGACCGCGACCCAGTCGCCGCCTTCCACGGTGCCCTCGAATTTCTGGAAAAAGCAGGAATGCCGGCCGGTATGGCAGGCGATGCCCGATACCTGCTCGATCTTGAGCAGCACGACGTCCTCGTCGCAATCGAGCCGGACCTCGTGCACATGCTGCACATGCCCCGATTCCTCGCCCTTGAACCACAGGCGCCGACGCGAACGCGAATAATAAACGGCCCGGCCGGTTTCGACAGTCTTGCTCAGGGCCTCGCGATTCATCCAGGCGAACATCAGCACGTCGTTGCTGCCGAGCTCCTGCGCGATCACCGGCACCAGGCCGTCATCGTCCCAGCGGACCTTGTCGAGCCAGGCCGGCTGCGGCGCCGCCTGGGTGCTTTGCGTGGTCATCAGAGCCTCACCGGAATGCCGCGACCGGCCATGAAGCGCTTCGCCTCGCCGACCGTGTGTTCGCCGTAGTGGAAGATGCTGGCGGCCAGCACCGCGTCGGCGCGGCCGTCGACGATGCCGTCGGCCAGGTGCTGCAGCGAGCCGACGCCGCCCGAGGCGATCACCGGCACCGGCACCGCGTCGGACACGCCGCGCGTGAGCGCCAGGTCGAAGCCGGACTTGGTGCCGTCGCGATCCATGCTGGTCAGCAGGATCTCGCCCGCGCCGAGCTCGGCCATCTTGCGGGCCCACTCGATCGCGTCGAGCCCGGTGCCCTTGCGCCCGCCGTGGGTGAAGACTTCCCAGCGCGGCGCCTCGCCCTCGCCCGACACGCGCTTGGCGTCGATCGCCACCACGATGCACTGCGAGCCGTACTTGCCGGCCGCGTCGGCCACCAGTTGCGGATTGGCGACCGCCGAGGAGTTCATGCTGACCTTGTCGGCGCCGGCGTTGAGCAGGCGCCGCACGTCCTCGACGGCGCGCACGCCGCCGCCCACCGTCAGCGGGATGAAGACCTGCGAGGCGACCGCCTCGATAATCGGCAGGATCAGGTCGCGCTGGTCGGAGGTGGCGGTGATGTCGAGGAAGGTGAGTTCGTCGGCGCCCTGGTCGTCGTAGCGCCGCGCGATTTCGACGGGGTCGCCCGCGTCGCGCAGTTCGACGAAATTGACGCCCTTCACGACGCGCCCGGCGGTCACGTCGAGACAGGGGATGATGCGTTTAGCTAGAGCCATGATCTTGCACAAGTGCCGCAGGTAAGGCCGCCCGCGTCGGCGGGCGGCTCGGGCGAAGACGCGGGCGGTGATCCGCCGCGAGCGGATCAGGCGTCGTCGAGTTCGCCGTTCAGTTCGTCGGCGCGCCGTTGCGCGACCGAAAAGTCGAGATCGCCGGAGTAGATCGCGCGGCCGCAGATCACGCCCTCGACCCCCTCGCCTTCCACCTCGCAGAGCTGCTCGATGTCGTTGAGGTTCGACAGGCCGCCGCTGGCGATCACCGGAATGCCGACCGCCTGCGCGAGCTTGACGGTCGCCTCGATGTTGATGCCCTGGAGCATGCCGTCGCGGCCGATGTCGGTATAGACGATCGATTCGACGCCGTAGTCCTCGAACTTGCGGGCCAGGTCGATCACCTCGTGGCCGGTCAGCTTGCTCCAGCCGTCGGTGGCGACCTTGCCGTCCTTCGCGTCGAGGCCGACGATGATGCTGCCGGCGAAGGCGGTGCAGGCATCCTGCAGGAAGCCCGGGTCCTTCACGGCGGCGGTGCCGATGATCACGTAGGACAGGCCCGCGTCGAGGTACTTCTCGATGGTCTCCAGGCTGCGGATGCCGCCGCCCAGTTGCACCGGGATCTCGTCGCCGACCTCGGCGAGGATCGCCTCGATCGCCTCGAGGTTCTTCGGCTTGCCCGCGAACGCGCCGTTCAGGTCGACCAGATGGAGGCGCCGCGCGCCGAGATCGACCCATTTGCGGGCCATCGCCGCCGGGTCCTCGGAGAAAATCGTCGCCTGGTCCATATCGCCCTGTTTGAGGCGCACACATTGACCGTCTTTAAGATCGATGGCCGGAATCAGCAGCATAGCTATCGGAAGTCGTCTGGAAAAAGGAGGGGGGACGCGCCATTGCCGGCCGAACCGGCACCGCGCCGTTTGCTAGTTTAGTACAAGTCTTTCAGGGTTTTGACGCGCGAGCCCCGCAGCACGGGCATTCTGGGCCCATCCGGCGTGGCGGCCGCGCGACGCTCAGGGCTGCCAGTGCACGAAATTGCGGTACAGCCGCAGCCCGACCTCGGCGCTTTTCTCCGGGTGAAATTGGGTCGCGAAGATATTGTCGCGCGCCACCGCCGACACGAAGGGCTCGCCGTAAGGGGTTTCGCCGGCCGCGTGGGCACGATCGGCGGGCTCCACGTAGTAGCTGTGCACGAAGTAGAAGAAGGCCTCGTCGGGCACGCCGTCCCACAACGGGTGGGCCAGGGTCTGGCGCACGCGGTTCCAGCCCATCTGGGGCACCTTGTAGCGCGAGCCGTCGTCCTGCAGCCGGCCTTCCAGGTCGAAGCGCAGCACCTTGCCCGGCAGCAGGCCCAGGCCCGGCGTGTCGCCCTCGGCGCTCCAGTCGAACAGCATCTGCTCGCCCACGCACACGCCCAGCAGCGGCTTGCTGCGCGAGGCCTCGATCACCGCCTCCTGCAGCCCCGATTCGCCCAGGCAGCGCATGCAGTCGGGCATCGCGCCCTGGCCCGGCAGCACCACGCGGTCGGCCGCGCGGATCTGCTCGGGGCGATCGACGATCGCCACCTCGGCTTCCGGCCCCGCCTTCCTCAGCGCCTGGGCCACCGAACGCAGGTTGCCCATTCCATAATCCACAATCGCAATCGAAGTTTTCATTTCAGTGCAGGCAGTAACGCCTTCAGTCCGTCGACGATGAACTCCACCGCCAGCGCCGACAACATCAATCCCATCAGCCGCGTCGCAATATTAATGCCGGTGCGGCCGATCCAGTGCGCGATCGGCTCGGCCAGCCGCATCGCGACGAAACAGAGGCCCGCGATCACCGCGCCGATCGCGATCAGGCCCAGCCGGTCGTACCAGTGCGCGGCATTGGCCGAGTAGACGATCACCGTGCTGATCGAGCCGGGGCCGGTCAGGAGCGGGATCGCGAGCGGCACCACCGCCACGCTGTTCTTCGACTCGGCCTCGTCGCGCTCCTCGGGGGTGGAGCGCGCGTTGCCCATCTGCGCGTTCAGCATGTTGATCGCCATCAGCAGCATGATGATGCCGCCGCCCACCTCCAGCGAGCCCACCGAGATCCCGAAGAAGCGGATGATCTGCTGGCCCAGCAGGGTCGTCACGACGATCACGAAGAACACCGAGACCGCCGCGATGCGCACCGTGCGGCGCCGCTCCTCGTCGCCCTGCGAGGCCGTCAGGCTCAGGAAGAACGGCACCGCGCCGAGCGGGTTGATCAGCGCGAGCAGCGAGATGAACGATTTGAGCAGGTCCATGGACGGGCCGCATGGCGAACGGGCGAATCGAAAGCCCGGCGAGGCCGTCTGGCGGCTCGCCGGGCGCGCATTCGATCAGAGGCTGCCCTTGGTCGACGGGATCTGGCCGGCGGCGCGCTCGTCGAGCTCGACCGCCATGCGCAGCGCGCGGCCGAAGGCCTTGAACACGGTCTCGAGCTGATGATGCGCGTTGATGCCGCGCAGATTGTCGATGTGCAGCGTGACGCCGGCATGGTTCACGAAGCCACGGAAGAACTCGATCGACAGGTCCACGTCGAAGGTGCCGATCCGCGCGCGCGTGAACGGCACGTGGAATTCCAGGCCGGGACGGCCCGAGAAGTCGATCACCACGCGCGACAGCGCCTCGTCGAGCGGCACGTAGGAATGGCCGTAGCGGCGAATCCCCTTGCGCTCGCCGATCGCCTTCGCGACCGCCTGGCCGAGCGTGATGCCGACATCCTCCACCGTGTGGTGGTCGTCGATATGGGTATCGCCATGCGCTTCGATGTCGAGATCGATGAGACCATGGCGCGCGATCTGGTCGAGCATATGGTCGAGGAACGGCACGCCGGTGGCCAGCTTCTGCTGGCCCGTGCCGTCGAGATTGATCTTCACACGGATCTGCGTTTCGCTGGTATTGCGAACGACTTCCGCCACACGCATGGTGATTCCTTGAAATGGCTGAGGTAAAGGGGGCGAGATGGTGCCGGCGCCAACCGAACGATGCCGGGCGCGCCGGCCCGGTTCAGTGCAGCACCCGCCGCAGCGCGGCGAGCAGCAGGTCGTTCTCGTCAGGAGAACCGACGGTCAAACGCACGCAATTCGCGAGCAATGGGTGCATTTTACTCACGTTTTTGATCAATACCCGCTCGGTCAATAACGACTCGAACAGCGCGCCGGCGTCGGGCACGCGCACCAGCAGGAAATTGCCGGCGCTCGGGAACACCGCGGCGCCCGGCAGCGCGGCCAGCGCCTGCGCCAGCCGCCCGCGCTCGGCGCGCAGCTCGGCGGCCTGCGCGTCGAGCACCTCGAGGTGGTCGAGCAGGTAGTCGACCGCCGCCTGGGTCAGCACGTTGACGTTGTAGGGCGGGCGCACCTTGTCGAATTCGGCCAGCCAGGCCGGCGCGCCGGCCAGGTAGCCGAGCCGCACGCCGGCCAGGCCCATCTTCGAGACCGTGCGCATCACCACCACGTTGTCGAATTCGGGCACGCGCGCGAGCCAGCTGCGCTCGGCGAAGGGCTGGTAGGCCTCGTCGATCACCACCAGGCTGGTGCCGGCCGCCGCGATGATGCGGGCGACGTCCTCGTCGCCATAGAGCGTGCCGGTGGGATTGTTCGGGTAGGCCAGGTGGATCAGCGCCGGGCGGTGCTCGGCGATCGCCGCGAGCATCGCCTCGATATCGAGGGACATATCCTCGCGCAGCGGCACGCCGACGAAGTCGAGCCCGGCGAAGCGCGCGTACTGCTCGACCATCACGAAACCCGGCACCGGCATCAGCACGCTCGCGCCGGGCTTGGCGCAGGCGATGCAGAGGATGCTGATCAACTCGTCCGAACCGTTGCCGAGCATCACATCGAGCTCGGCTGGAATCCCCATCGCCGCGCGCAGCTTGTCGATCAGCGCGAGCGGGCGCGGCGGCGGGTAGCGGTTCAGCGCGACCTGCGCGAGCCGTTCGCCGAGCCCGGCGGCCAGCGGCGCGGGCAGCGGATACGGGTTCTCCATCGCGTCGAGCTTCACGAAGCCGGTCGCGTCCGGCACCGGGTAACCCGTCATCGCGAGCACGTCGGGACGGATGATGTCTTGAGGCGTCGTCATGGTGTGCACGGCGTGCTTGGCGCCGTTCCTTGCCGCGGCCGGTCGAGGCGGGCCGCCTGTGGGGTGCTGCGGGTCTCGTCGCGTGGGGTGGCGCCAGCTTCGGTGCGAGCCGCCTGGTACGCCGCGACCGCGCCGGCCAGGCCGGCGCGGCCGTCGTCAGTGGTTGCCGTGGTGGCGCATCCGGTATTCGGCGCTGCGCGCATGCGCCTGCAGGCCTTCGCCGTAGGCCAGCTCGGAGGCGATCTCGCCGAGCGTCTGCGCGCCCTCGGCGCTGACCTCGATCAGGCTGGAGCGCTTGATGAAGTCGTAGACGCCCAGCGGCGAGGAGAAGCGCGCGGTGCGCGAAGTCGGCAGCACGTGGTTCGGGCCCGCGCAGTAGTCGCCCAGGCTCTCGCTGGTGTAGCGGCCGAGGAAGATCGCGCCGGCGTGGCGGATCTGCTTGCCCCATTGCTGCGGCTCGAGCGCGGAGATCTCCAGGTGCTCGGGCGCGATGTCGTTGGCGATCCGGCAGGCCTCGGCCATGTCGCGCACCTTGACCAGCGCGCCGCGCCCTTCCAGCGAGGCGCGGATCACGGCCTCGCGCGGCATGCTCGGCAGCAGCTCGCCGATCGCCTTCTCGACGCGCTCGATGAAGGCCGCGTCGGGGCACAGCAGGATCGATTGCGCGAGTTCGTCGTGCTCGGCCTGCGAGAACAGGTCCATCGCCACCCAGTGCGGATCGGTGGTGCCGTCGCAGATCACCAGGATCTCGGAGGGCCCGGCGATCATGTCGATGCCGACCGTGCCGAACACGCGGCGCTTGGCCGAGGCCACATAGGCATTGCCCGGGCCGCAGATCTTGTCGACCGCCGGCACGGTTTCGGTGCCGTAGGCGAGCGCGGCCACCGCCTGCGCGCCGCCGATGGTGAACACGCGATCGACGCCGCCCAGGTAGGCCGCGGCCAGCACCAGCTCGTTGCTCACGCCGTCGGGGGTGGGCACCACCATCACGATCTCGCCGACCCCGGCGACCCGCGCCGGAATCGCGTTCATCAGCACCGAGGAGGGATAGGCGGCCTTGCCGCCCGGCACGTAGAGGCCGACTCGGTCGAGCGGCGTGACCTTCTGGCCCAGCACCGTGCCATCCGATTCGGTGTACTGCCAGCTATGGCTGCCGCACTCGAGCTTCTGCTTCTCGTGGTAGCCGCGCACGCGCGCGGCGGCCGCCTCCAGCGCCGCGCGGCGCTTGGGCTCGAGCCCTTCCAGGGCGGCTTCCAGCGCGTCCTGGCGCAGCTCCAGCGCGGCCACGCTGGCGGCCTGCAGGCGGTCGAAGCGGTTCGTGTAGTCGAGCACGGCCGCGTCGCCGCGCGCCTTCACGTCGGCCAGGATGGCCGCGACCGAGCGCTCGATCGCGTCGTCCTCGCTCGCCTCGAACGCGAGCACCGCACGCAGGTCGGCCGCGAACCCTTCGCGGCTGGAATCGAGTTTGCGAATCTTGATAGACATGATGCTTCCGTTCCGGTGATGCGCCGGGGGCCTCGGGGCGGTCAGGCCCCGCCCTGCTTCGACGCGCGTTCGAACGCGTCGAGGATCGGCTTGAGCGCGGCGCGCTTCAACTTCAGCGCGGCCTGGTTCACGACGAGGCGCGAGGAGATCGGCATGATCTCCTCCACCTCGACCAGATGGTTCGCCTTGAGCGTATTGCCCGAGCTGACCAGGTCGACGATCGCGTCGGCCAGGCCGACCAGCGGCGCCAGCTCCATCGAGCCGTACAGCTTGATCAGGTCGACGTGCACGCCCTTGGCGGCGAAGTGCTCGCGCGCGGTAGCCACGTACTTGGTGGCCACCCGCAGCCGCGCGCCCTGGCGCACCGCGTTGGCATAGTCGAAGCCGTCCTGCACCGCCACCGACATCCGGCAGCGCGCGATGCCCAGGTCGATCGGCTGGTAGAGCCCGCCGCCGCCGTGCTCGATCAGCACGTCCTTGCCGGCCACGCCGAAATCGGCCGCGCCGTATTCGACATAGGTGGGCACGTCGGTGGCGCGCACGATGATCACGCGCACGTTCGGGTCGTTGGTCGGCAGGATCAGCTTGCGCGACGATTCCGGATCCTCGGCGACCTGGATGCCCGCGGCCGCCAGCAGCGGCACGGTTTCCTCGAAGATACGCCCTTTCGAGAGCGCGAGGGTCAGGGGTGCGGTCATGCGGGACTCCCGGTGAGACGGCGCACGTCGGCGCCTACGGCGTTCAGCTTGGCTTCCATCCGATCATAGCCGCGATCGAGATGGTAAATACGGTCGATGACGGTCTCGCCGTCGGCGCACAGGCCGGCGATCACGAGGCTGGCCGAGGCGCGCAGGTCGGTGGCCATCACCGCGGCGCCCGACAGCCGCGCCACGCCGGTGACCAGCGCGGTATTGCCGTCCACCACGATGTCCGCGCCGAGCCGGTTGAGCTCCTGCACGTGCATGAAGCGGTTCTCGAAGATGGTCTCGACCACGTGCGCGCTGCCCTCGGCCACCGCGTTCAGGGTCATGAACTGCGCCTGCATGTCGGTCGGGAAGGCCGGGTATTCCGAGGTGCGGATCGCCACCGCGGCGGGCCGCCGGTCCATGCGCACGCGCAGCGTGTCGGCCTGCTCCTCGAGCACGGCGCCGGTCTCGCGCAGCTTGCCGAGCACCGCGTCGAGCAGGTTGGCGCGCATGCCGCGCAGCGTGACGTCGCCGCCCGCGGCCGCCACCGCGCACAGGAAGGTGCCGGCCTCGATGCGGTCGGGCACCACCGCGTGGCTCGCGCCGTGCAGGCGCTCGACGCCCTGGATCACCAGCCGGTCGGTGCCGATCCCGTCGATCCGCGCGCCCATCTTCACCAGCAGGTTGGCCAGGTCCGTCACCTCGGGCTCGCGCGCGGCGTTCTCGAGGATGGTTTCGCCCTCGGCCAGCGCCGCGGCCATCAGCAGGTTCTCGGTGCCCGTCACGGTGATCATGTCGGTGACGATGCGCGCGCCCTTCAGGCGCGTGGCGCGGGCCTCGATGTAGCCGTGCTCGATGCTGATCTCGGCGCCCATCGCCTGCAAGCCCTTGATGTGCTGGTCGACCGGACGCGCGCCGATCGCGCAGCCGCCCGGCAACGACACCTTCGCATAGCCGAAGCGCGCCACCAGCGGGCCCAGCACCAGGATCGAGGCGCGCATGGTCTTGACCAGCTCGTAGGGCGCGACCGGCTCGCCCACGTTCGCCGCGTCGAGCACCACGCGCGCGCCGTCCACCTCGCTGGTCACGCCCATCCCGCCCAGCAGGGCCAGCATGGTGCGCACGTCCTGCAGGTCGGGCACGTTGTCGAGCCGCAGCGGCTCGGCGCTCAGGAGGCTGGCGCAGAGGATCGGCAGGGCCGCGTTCTTCGCGCCCGACACCTGGATCTCGCCGGCCAGGCGGCGCCCGCCCGTCAATACCAGCCGCTCCCCCTGCCCATGCGCAACCCGGCCGGCGGCCGGGTCGATAGCCGGGCTCGTCGCGACGCTCTGGACCGCGTCGCGTTCTTTTACTGAAACTTGCACGAAGTTCGTCCGTTCTTTATGCGTTCTGCCATTCGGCGGGCGTCAGCGTCTTCATGCTGAGAGCGTGGATTTCCTGCTTCATGCGGTCGCCGAGCGCCGCGTAGACCAGCTGATGGCGCTGGATCGGCCGCTTGCCCTCGAATTCGGCCGACACGATGGTCGCGAAGAAATGCTGGCCGTCGCCTTCGACTTCCAGATGCGTGCAGGCGAGACCGCCCGCGATGTATTGCTTGACCTGCTCGGGAGTCGGCAACATGAAAAAGGCTCCAGTCGATATCAGTGACGCAGCTTGTAGCCGGTGGCCAGGAGCCGCATCGCGACCAGCGCGAGCAGCACGAAGAAACCGGCGACGATAGCGAGGCTCCGCAGCGGATCGATGTCGGAGACACCGAAGAAGCCGTAGCGGAACCCGTCGATCATGTAGAAAAAGGGATTCAGGCGCGACACCTCGCGCCACACGGGCGGCAGCGAGTGGGTCGAATAGAACACGCCGGACAGGAAGGTCAGCGGCATGATCAGGAAGTTCTGGAAGGCGGCGAGCTGGTCGAACTTCTCGGCCAGGATCCCGGCGATCAGGCCGAGCGTGCCGAGGATGGCCGAGCCGAACAGCGCGAACAGCAGGATGAACAGCGGCGCGGCGAAACCGACCGGGATGAACCAGATGGTCACCACGAACACCCCCAGCCCGACCGCCAGCCCGCGCACCACGGCGGCCAGCACGTAGGCCGAGAAGATCTCGGCGTAGGACAGCGGCGGCAGCAGCATGAACACCAGGTTGCCGGTGATCTTCGACTGGATCAGCGAGGAGGAGCTGTTGGCGAAGGCGTTCTGCAGCACGCTCATCATCACCAGGCCCGGTACCAGGAAGCTCACGTATTCCACGCCGGGATACACGTTGACGCGGCCCGACAGCGCGTGGCCGAAGATCGTCAGGTACAGCAGCGCGGTCACCACCGGCGCGAGCACGGTCTGGAACGACACCTTCCAGAACCGCAGGAGTTCCTTGTAGAACAGCGTGCGAAAACCGCTCATGCCAGACCCTCGATCACGTCTGCCCCGTTCATCACCTGGACGAACACGTCCTCGAGGTCGGCCTTGCGCACCTCGATCTCCTCGAATGCACAGCCCGCCGCGCGGCAGGCCGACAGGATGCGCTCCACCTCGTCGTAGTTGGTGAGGCGCAGCAGGTGCTCGCGCGCGCCGGTCGGCGCCGGCTCGCTGGCCAGCGTGCGCAGCTCGGCGGGCAGCTCGCCCTGCGACAGGCGCAGGTAGAGCTGCAGCCCGGCGAAGCGGCGCAGCAGCGCGTCGGTGCGATCGAGCGCCACCACCTCGCCGCGCCGCAGCATCGCGATGCGATCGCAGAGCGACTCGGCTTCCTCGAGATAGTGGGTGGTCAGCACGATGGTGTGGCCTTCGCGGTTCAGGCGCGAGATGAACTTCCAGAGCGTCTGGCGCAGTTCGACGTCCACGCCTGCGGTCGGCTCGTCGAGCACGATCACCGGCGGGCGATGCACCAGCGCCTGCGCGACCAGCACGCGGCGCTTCATGCCGCCCGACAGCGCGCGCATGTTGGCATCGGCCTTCTCGGTCAGGTCGAGATTGGCCATCACCTCGTCGATCCAGTCGTCGTTGCGGCGCAGGCCGAAATAGCCGGACTGGATGCGCAGCGTCTCGCGCACCGAGAAGAACGGATCGAACACCAGCTCCTGCGGCACCACCCCGAGCGCGCGCCGCGCGCCGCGGAAGTCGTTCACCACGTCGTGGCCGCGCACCGAGATACTGCCTTCGTCGGCGCGGGCGAGCCCGGCGAGGATGCTGATGAGCGTGGTCTTGCCGGCGCCGTTCGGCCCGAGCAGGCCGAAGAACTCGCCCTCCTCGACGGACAGGCTGACGCCCTTGAGCGCCTGAAGCGAGGCATAGCGCTTCTTGACGTTGCGGATTTCTATGGCTGACATGACTGAGCGCGGCACCTGAGCGCCGGGACGCCGGATTCTGGTCGTTGGAAACGAATGGGGAAAATGGGGGCCGATTGGACGCCCCGCAAAACGGTTGATTATAGGGCAAACCGGCGGGGCGGTCCGAGGCGGCAAACCCGCATCGGGAGGGGGCATCGCAGGTGCGGGTCGGCGCGGGCCGGCCCGGGTGCGATTCTCAGGCGAGCGTCAATGTCGCTCGGCGAGGAGGGTGTCGATGCCGTAGGCGCGCGCCAGGCTGGCGAGCTTGTCCGGCAGGTTGAGGATGTCGAGCCGCGCGCCGCGCGCCTGGGCGGCGCGCTGCCAGGCGAGCAGCACCGCCAGCGCGGCCGAGTCGAACTGCGCGAGCGCCGCGCAGTCGACCGCGTTCGCGCCGGCGGCGATCCGGCCGAGGCCCTCGTCGAGCGCGGCCTTCGCGCTCGCGTGGGTCAGGGTGGCGCCGGTCGCGAACTGGCTCACGATGCCTTGCCGCCGGCCAGTTGCTGGTTGCGCTCGGTCAGGAACTTGATCAGGCCGTCCACGCCGCTTTGCTGGATCTTCTCGTTGAACTGCTGCTGGTAGGTCTGGATCAGCCAGGCGCCGAGCACGTTCAGGTCATACACGCGCCAGCCTTGCGGCGACTTGTACAGGCGATAGTCGATCTGGGCCGGCTGGCCGTTGGTCTGCGCCAGCGTGCGCACCACCACGTCGGTCGCGCCCGGGTCGGCGCGGAACGGCGGGTACTGGATCTGCTGATCCGGCTTGAGCTGGGCCAGCGCGCCGGCGTAGGTGCGGATCAGCAGCATCTTGAACTGCTCGATCACCTGCTGCTGCTGGTCGGGCGTGGCGGCGCGCCAGTTGCGGCCCATCACGATCTGCGTGGTGCGGCGGAAATCGACGTACGGGAGGATGTCGCGATTGACGATGTCGGTCACACGGCCGATGTCGTTCGGCTTGATCGACTGCGTGCGCACTTCGTTGAGCACCTGCTCGGTGGCGGTCTTGATCAGCGCCTGCGGGTTCGACTGGTCGACCTGCGCTTGGGCCGCGCTGCCGAACGAGAAGAAGGCGGCGGCGACGGGGATCAGAAACAGTTTTTTCATGGCTATGTCCTGCAGAGTGAGTCGGTGCGTCATTTTGAACCGACGACGGGGTGCAAGTTGCATCCGTCGCCGTCACAAACGTTTCCGGCTGTAACGAACCGGGGCCGGATCAGTGCAGCCGCAGGCTGGGCCAGTGCAGGCCGTTCGGCGAGGGCGGCACGACGTTCTGGGCCGGCACGTGGGTCGCGCTGGAGGGATCGGGCGCGGCGGCGGCCGACGAGGCGGCATCCGCGCCCGAGGCCGGGGCGGCAGGGGCCGCGCCGGCGCCCGACACCGCGGCACCGGCCGCGCCCGCTGCCGGCGCCGAGCCGTCCTCGGGCACGTCGTACTTAGGCAGCGCATCGCTGCTGTAGTCGGGCGCGCTGGCCGCCGCCTTGCGCCCGCCGGGGCCGCCCGAGGCGGCGATCAGCGATTGGCGGCGCTGCAGGTAGGCGTTGCGCACGAAGGAATACTTGTCGATCGCGGCCGCGTCGAGCACGTCGCCGGCGCCGAGCAGGTTGGCGCGCGTATTGATCAGGTTCACGCCGAACAGGCCCCAGCTCAGCGCGTCCGGGCTCACGTAGGTGAGCGGGTTGCCGGCATAGTCGACCGCCAGGCCCGCCGTGTCGCGCACCGTGCTCGGTCCGAGGAAGGGCAGCACCACGTAGGGGCCCGAGGGCACGCCGTAGTGGCCCATGGTCAGGCCGAAGTCGGCCGTGTGCTTGGGCAGCTTGGCGACGGTCGCGACGTCGAACAGGCCGCCCACGCCGAACACCGTGTTGATCACCACCCGCATGATGTCGCCCACGCCGTCGGCGATGCGCAGCTGCACGAGGTTGTTGGCGGCGATGTAGACGTCGCCGATGTTCGAGAAGAAGTTCGTCACGCTGTCGCGCACCGGCTGCGGCACCGCCCACTGGTAGCCCTTGGCCACGGGCTTGAGCGCGTAGGTGTCGACGGTGTCGTTGAACTTGTACATGGTCCGGTTGAAGCCCTCGAACGGATCGCCCTTGGTGGGCGTCTGGACGGTGGCGCAACCGCTCATCGCGGCAACGGCCGCGACGGCCAGAACCGTGTTCCTGAGGCGCATGGTCTGCATGATGGTGTTCCCTCTTCTCTTTTCTCTTGTTTCGCCGTGGGGATGATGGCGCCGCCTAGTGCGCGCCGGCCCCCGATGCCGCGGCCGGTTTCGCACCGCCCGCATCCGCTGCCTTGCTGTACAGGAACTGCCCGATCAGATTCTCCAGCACGATCGCCGACTGCGTCATCGAGATCGTGTCGCCGGCCTTCAGCATCTCGGTGTCGCCGCCCGGATCGAGCCCGATGTACTGCTCGCCGAGCAGGCCCGAGGTCAGGATCTTCGCGGAGGAATCCTTCGGAAACTGGTATTGCTTGTCCAGGTCGATGGTCACCACCGCCTGGTAGGTGTTGGTGTCGAAGCCGATCGCGCCGACCCGGCCGACCACCACGCCGGCGCTCTTGACGGCCGCGCGCGGCTTGAGCCCGCCGATATTGTCGAACTTCATCTTGACGGGATAGGTCGGCTGGAACGACAGCGAGCTCATGTTGCCCACTTTCAGCGCGAGGAACAGCAGCGCCAGGAAACCCAGCACCACAAAGAGGCCGACCCAGAAGTCGAGAGCAGTCTTTTTCATCGTCATCTCTGTATTGGCCGACTAGCTGAACATCAGCGCGGTCAGCAGGAAATCGAGGCCGAGTACGGCGAGCGAGGCGTACACGACGGTCTTGGTGGTCGCGCGCGACACGCCCTCGGGCGTCGGCTTCGCCTCGTAACCCTGGTAGAGCGCGGTGAAGGTGACGGCGAAGCCGAACACCACGCTCTTGAGCACGCCGTTGCCGACATCCGACCAGACGTCGACGCCGCCCTGCATCTGCGACCAGAACGCGCCCGGATCGACGCCGATCAGCACCACGCCGACGACATAACCGCCGAGCACGCCGACCGCGCAGAAGATCGCGGACAAGAGCGGCATGGTGATGATGCCGGCCCACATGCGCGGCGCGACCACCGTCTTGATCGGGTCCACCGCCATCATCTCGAGCGCGGTGAGCTGCTCGCCGGCCTTCATCAGGCCGATCTCGGCGGTCAGCGAGGTGCCGGCGCGGCCCGCGAACAGCAGCGCGGTGACCACCGGGCCGAGCTCGCGCACCAGCGAGAGCGCCACCAGCAGCCCGAGCGACTGCTCGGCGCCGTAGCGGTTCAGCGTGTAGTAGCCCTGCAGGCCCAGCACGAAGCCGACGAACAGCCCCGACACGGCAATGATCACGAAGGAGTAATTGCCGAGGAAGTGGATCTGCTTGGTGACCAGGCGCGGGCGGCGCAGCAGCGCGAAGCATTCGAGCACCAGCCGCACGAACAGCCGCGAGGCATAACCCGTGCGTTCGAGGCCACCGACCACGTAACGACCGATTGCACTGATCATCGCCGCCCTCCGCCAAGGCCGAAGTCCGCGTCGAGCGGCGGGCTGGTGTAGTGGAACCGGAACGGGCCGTCGGGCACGCCGTCGATGAACTGGCGCACGCTCGGCTCGGTCGAGGCGCGCAGCTCGTCGGGCGTGCCCTGGGCGAGCACGCCGCCGTTGCCGAGGAAG
The DNA here is from genome assembly GCF_011753035.1 of Burkholderia sp. Ax-1720. Taxonomy (NCBI): domain Bacteria; kingdom Pseudomonadati; phylum Pseudomonadota; class Betaproteobacteria; order Burkholderiales; family Burkholderiaceae; genus Burkholderia; species Burkholderia sp. Ax-1720. The sequence continues at coordinate 54,860 of NZ_VWWK01000035.1, forward strand.
TAGACGTAGTCGGCGATCGCGAACGATTCGGGCACGTCGTGGGTGACCAGGATCGAGGTCGCGCCGAGCGCCTGGTTCAACGTGCGGATCAGGTTCGCGGTGATGCCCAGCGAGATCGGGTCGAGCCCGGCGAAGGGCTCGTCGTACATGATCAGCTGGGGATCGAGCGCGATCGCGCGCGCCAGCGCGATGCGGCGCGCCATGCCGCCCGACACCTCGGAGGGCATCAGGTCGCGCGCGCCGCGCAGGCCGACCGCGTTGAGCTTCATCAGCACCAGGTCGCGGATCAGCGGCTCGGGCAGGTCGGTATGCTCGCGCAGCACGAAGGCGACATTGTCGAACACCGACATGTCGGTAAAGAGGGCGCCGAACTGGAACAGCATGCCCATCTTGCGGCGCAGCGCATAGAGGCCGTCGCGCGACTGCGCGCCGACATCGGCGCCGTCGAACAGCACCTGGCCGCGGCTGGCCCGCACCAGGCCGCCGATCAGTCGCAGCACCGTCGTCTTGCCACAGCCGGACCCGCCCATCACCGCCACCACCTGCCCGCGCCCGAAGCGCAGGTTCAGATTCGACAGGACGAGCCGGTCACCGCCATAGCCGAAATCGACGTCGCGAAGTTCCAGCAGGGACTCGGAAGGAGAGCTCACGGAGCTGACAATCCTGTTACGCAGAACGCCGAATTATAGGGCCTGCCTTGAATTGCTGTCGCGCACGTGTGCGGCGCGGCAATTTCGGCGTCGCGCCAATCGTTACACGATGTAACCGGGCGGCGCCCCGGCGGGCCCGCTCGACAAGGGCCGGAGCAGCCCGCGGAGCATGCTGCGGCGCGGTACGGCGGGGTTCGCGCCGGCCGGGCGGGAGGCCCGGCTGGGCGCTTCCGGCATCGGCCGGCGACGTGCCATGAAACGCTGCGTCACGGAAATCGCGACAATCGGCGCCGCCCGCCCGAGGCGGCGCGGCGCGGCCGGCTCAGGCCTCGAAGCAGGCGCCGAGCGAGGCGAGACCGGGAGAGCGGCG
>NZ_VWWK01000364.1:0-2438 GCF_011753035.1 Burkholderia sp. Ax-1720
CCGGCTTCGGCCAGCCAGGTCGGCCAGTCCGACGCGAATACCGAGGCCGCGCGCGCGGCCAACCGCGCCACCGCCCAGGTATCGGGCCAGGGCTCGCAGGCCAGCCGCTTCCGGCCGTCCTCGCAGACCGCGCCGTCCGCGCCGACGCCGGGCGGCCTGCCGCCGGGAGCGAGCCCGGCGATCCAGCCGCAGTTCCAGTTCCATCGTCCGCCGCAGCCCACCGCGCCGAGCGACGGCAGCCAGCCGGTCGGCCCGCAGGGCTCCGACCAACTGCCGAACCAGCCGCTGACGGCGCCGCCGACCGATATCTCGGCGCCGCCGAACTCGAACTGAGCGGGCAGACTACCCAGACGGGCGGCTTCGGCCGCCCGGTTCGTTTCCGCCCCCGCGGGCGCTGGATCCGGCGGTCGCGCGAAGCCTTCACGTTTTCAAGCTCATCAAGCAGATACGCAACACGACCATGAAAATTGCCATTGCCGGTGCATCGGGCCGTATGGGCCGGATGCTGATCGAAGCGGTGCTCAACGACGCCGACGCCACCCTGGTCGGCGCGCTCGGCCGTCCGGGTTCCGCCCACCTGGGCCAGGACGCGGGCGCCTTCCTCGGCAAGCCGACCGGCGTCGCCATCACCGACGACGTCGAGCGCGTGTTCGCCGAGGCCGACTGCCTGATCGACTTCACGCGGCCCGATACCACGATCGGCTATCTCGACGCGGCGCGCCGCCATGGCGTCAAGCTGGTGATCGGCACCACCGGCTTCAGCGAGGCGCAGAAGGCGCAGTTGCGCGAGGCGGCGAGCCAGGTCGGCATCGTGTTCTCGGCGAACATGAGCGTGGGCGTGAACGTCACGCTGAAGCTGCTCGAATTCGCCGCCAGGCAATTCGAGCAGGGTTACGACATCGAGATCATCGAGGCGCATCACCGCCACAAGGTCGATGCGCCCTCGGGCACCGCGCTGATGATGGGCGAGACCGTGGCCGCCTCGCTGGGTCGCAAGCTCGAGGATTGCGCGGTCTACGACCGCCACGGCGAGACCGGCCCGCGCGATCCCTCGACGATCGGCTTCACGGCGATTCGCGGCGGCGACATCGTCGGCGATCACACCGTGCTGTTCGCCGGCATCGGCGAGCGTATCGAGATCACCCACAAGTCCTCGAGCCGTGTCTCGTATGCGCAGGGTTCGATGCGCGCGGTGCGCTTCCTGGCCGACAAGCCGGCTGGGCTGTTCGACATGCAGGACGTGCTCGGCCTGCGCTGAGCCGCAACCCCGGGAGGCGCGCATGGCGACGGAAACCGGCGTAGTCCACTATCTGGCGAGCGGCGATGCCGTCACGCACGGCGTGGCCTGGCTGCTGTTCGCGATGTCGGTCGCGAGCTGGTGCTTCCTGCTGGTGAAGGCCTGGACGCTGGCGCGCGCGAAGCGCCAGGGCCCGGGGGCGATCGCCGCGTTCTGGCGCGCCGGCTCGTTCGACGAGGGGCTGGCCGCGCTGCGCTCGGCTGATCGCGAGCGGGTGTTCGCGCCGCTGGCCGAGGCCGCGCGGGAAGCGGCCGACGCCGCGCCCAGCCTGCTCGGGGCGCGCGTGGAGCGCGGCGAGCGCGTGCTGCGCGCGGTGCGCCAGGCGATGCGCGGCTCGCAGCGCCGGCTCGAATTCGGCCTGGTGCTGCTGGCCTCGATCGCCAGCACGGCGCCCTTCGTCGGGCTGCTCGGCACCGTATGGGGCATCTATCACGCGCTCGGCAGCATCGCCGAGAGCGGCCAGGCGCAGATCGGCAACGTGGCCGGCCCGGTCGGCGAAGCGCTGATCATGACCGCCTTCGGCCTGGTGGTGGCGATCCCGGCCGTGCTCGCCTACAACCTGCTCGGGCGCCTGGTGCGCCAGCTGAGCGAGGATCTCGACGGCTTCGCGCGCGACCTGCATGCCACGGCGGGCGGCGAGCCCGGCGGCGAAGCGGGCCAATCAGCCGGCGACGGCGCCTGACACGGGAGGCGAGATGGCATTCGGCGGACTCGATCACCAGGAAGCGGCCGCGCCGATGGCGGACATCAACATGACGCCGCTGATCGACGTGATGCTGGTGCTGCTGGTGATCTTCATCATCACCGCGCCGCTGCTCACGCACGCGATCCGGCTCGACCTGCCGAAGGTCGCCTCGGCCAGCGCGCGCGAGCTGCCCGACACCATCACGCTGTCGATCGACGCCGACGGCCATCTGTTCTGGGACGCGACGCCGCTGAGCCAGGACGCGCTGGCGGCGCGCTTTCGCGCCGCCGCCGCGCAGCCGCAACCTCCCGAGCTGCATCTGCGCGCGGCCGCCTCGGCTCGCTACGAGGTGATCGCGCGCGTGATGGGCGCGGCTCAGGCGGCGGGCCTGTCGCGCATCGGCTTCGTCACCGATCCCGATGCGGCGGCCGCGCCGCCCGCGCGCGGAGGGGCTAC
>NZ_VWWK01000365.1:0-2418 GCF_011753035.1 Burkholderia sp. Ax-1720
GTCGGCGCGATCGGTGGCCAGGCGCACCGGCGCCGGCGAGAAACCGATCCGCACGGTGCGCGCGACGCCGTCCAGGCCGTCGTAGCGCAGCCGCACCTGGCCGGCCTCGACCTCGGGCGCCGCCACCGCGCCGCGCCGCTCGCGCGGCGTGCCGCGCACCTCGAACATGTCGAGGAAGTCGGCCGCGAACGAGATCGACAGCGGCACCTCGGCGTCGGCGGTGCCGTAGTTGGTCAGCGTCAGCGCCTCGTACAGCACGTTGTCGGACAGCACGCGGGTGCGGTCGATGTGGATCACGCCCTCGGGCATCTCGTGGCCGCCCAGCGGCGGCAGCGGCCGGTTGGTCAGGTGCGCGGTGAAGGAGGCGTTGTCGGCGCTGGTCGCGCCCGACAGCAGCGAGGGCGCGCGCCCGCCGAAGGTCAGGCGCCAGCCCGACAGCACGCGCATGTCGTCGACGAACAGGCCGTCGTCATGGCCGAGGATGTCGCCCAGCGTGTCGCTGACCACGAACGCGTCGCCGGCCTTCAGCACATGCTGGCTGCCGGCCACCGGTTTCTGCGAGACGGGTTCGGGAGCGATGAAGGGCGGCGCGCCGGTCGCGGCGACCTGCGCGGCCTGGGAATCGGAAGAAACAGGGGAAGCGGGGGAAGCGGTTGCGGCCGCTTCGGCCGTCGGGGTAACGGGATGAGCTTGCGTGCCGGGCATTGCGACTCCTGACTGCGGTCCACGGGGAACAGGGGAAAAACGGGCGCGGGCGGCGGTTCGCTCCGCTGCTCGCACCCCGTTTCGCCACAGCATAGGCCAGAACGGCCCTGCTTCGCAGTGTCGCCTGGCGGCGTGTCAGTGATCGGTTTCCATCGCCAGCCGGCCCATCGCCTCGCCGGCGCCGCGCACCGCGCAGCTCAGCGGCTCGTCGGCGACCCGCACCGCGAGCCCGGTCTCGGCGTACAGGCGCCGGTCCAGGTGAGCAAGCAGCGCGCCGCCGCCGGTCAGCACGATGCCGCGATGGGCGATATCGGTAACCAGCTCGGGCGGCGCTTTCTCGAGCACGCGCTTCACCGCGTTGACCACCTGGTTGAGCGGCGCGGCCAGCGCCTCGGCGATGTCGTGGTTGGACAGCTCGATGGTGCGCGGCAGGCCGTCCTCGACGCCGCGCCCGACCGCGCGCATCGATTCGCGCGGCACCGAGCCGCTGGCCGAGCCGATGTATTTCTTGACGTGCTCGGCGGTCTGCTCGCCGAGCAGGACGTTGTAGAGGCCGCGCACGTGGTTGATGATGGCCGCGTCGAACTGGTCGCCGCCGACCCGGATCGCGTGCTGGTAGACGGTGCCGCCGAGCGACACCACGCCCACCTCGGTGGTGCCGCCGCCGATGTCGACCACCATCGAGCCGACCGCCTCGGTGACCGGCAGCCCGGCGCCGAGCGCGGCCGCCAGCGACTGGTCGATCAGGTTCACGCGCGAGGCGCCGGCCGCCGCCGCGGCCTCGCGCAGCGCGCGCCGCTCCACGGCGGTGGCGCTGGAGGGCACGCAGACGGTGAATTCGATGCGGCGGCCGAACAGCGAGCGCGCATGCGACATGCCGACGAACTGGCGGATCATCTGCTCGGCCGCCGGGTAATGGGCGATCACGCCGTGGCGCAGCGGCCGAACCGCTTCCAGGTGCTCGGGCACGCGGCCGATCAGCGCCTTGGCCAGCTCGCCGACCGCCTCCACCCGCGCCTTGTCGACATGGGCGTCGGCCTTGCGGAAACAGACCACCGACGGCTGGTTGAGCACCACGCCGCGTTCCTGCGTATAGATGAGCGTGCTCGCGGTGCCCGGATCGACCGCGACGTTATTGGCGAAAAGCCTGCCCAGGATGGGTGTCGACATGGATGTGCCTTTACGGACTGACAGACCGAGGAAACGCGCTGCGCGGCCAAACCGGCATTTTCCCCGTGCCGGTACTGCTTCCGATGGCCGCCGGCGTTCGCATCGAAACGCGACGCGTCGGCGACAGGAAGTTTCTACTCTAGGTAATTCCAGGTCAATGGAGAATATTCCGATGTCGAATTCCGATGCCGAATTGACAATCTGACGGGAAGATTGGCAGTCCGTTGGATTCCGGAATGAATTGACGCCCTTCGCAAAGTCTGTACCCTCTCGTCTCGCCGGCGCGTTTACCGTCGCGCCAGGCCAGGCCAACCCGATCTCAAAAGAATGTTCAACGCCGCACGCCCCGCCTCGTCCGGGGCCTCCGCCGCCGCGCGCGCGCCCAGCGCCGCCATCCACGAGGCGCGCTCCGGCGCCGCCGGTGCCCATGTCGTGTGCCCCGTCGCTGTCGATCCCGTATTCGATTTCGTCTTAGATCCCGCATCCCGCCAAGGCGGCGCGCGGCCGTGGCGCGGGCTGCCGGCCCGGCTCGCCTGCCTCGCG
>NZ_VWWK01000366.1:0-2407 GCF_011753035.1 Burkholderia sp. Ax-1720
CTGCCGCCTTCCGCCTGCCGCTCGCCGCTCGCCGCTCGCCGAAGTGCCGAAGCGCCGCCCGCTGAAGCGCCGAGCACCCTCACGCGGCGTCGACGCTCTGCGCATGGCCGCCCGCGCGCGGCGGCGAGCGCCCGAGCGCCACGCCCGCTCAGGCCGAGCCGAGCGGGAAACCGCGGTCGAAGGTCGGGCCGACGTCGAGCGGCTGGCGCAGCATGCCGACCTTGCGATAGAAGTCGGCGGTGGCTTGCTGCTCGGCCACCAGCGGCGCATCGATCGGCAGCCACTGGGTGGCGCGCCGCTCGAACTGCAGCCTGGCGGCCGCCTCGGGGATGCCGATGATGCGCGCCAGGGTGGCCGAGAACGCGTCGGCGTGGCGATAGGACCAGCGCTGCGCGCCTGCCACGCGCCGCACGAAGTCCTGCAGCACCGCGCGCTTGCCGTCGATCGCCGTATCGGTGGCGGCGATGTAGCTGAGCCCCGAGGACAGGCCGCGCCCGTTGACCAGCACGCGCGCGCGCCCGCTGGTCTCGGCCAGCGCCGTGTAGGGTTCCCAGGTCGCCCAGGCGTCGATCGAGCCGGTGGCCAGCGCGAGCATGGTGTCGGCCGGCGGCAGGAAGCGGAAGTCCACCGCGCTGGGCGGCAGCGCCGCCGCGTCGAGCGCCTTGAGCGTCACGTAGTGGCCGATCGAGCCGCGCGTGGTCCCCACGCGCTTGCCCTTCAGGTCGGCGGCGCCGCGCATGGCCGCGTCGGGCCGCACCATCACCGCGGTGCCGTAGGCGTCCGAGCGGTTCGCCGCGATCGCCTTGACGCGCGCCCCCGAGGACAGCGCGAAGATCAGCGGCGCATCGCCGATCGGGCCGCAATCGACGGCGGCCGCGTTGAGTGCCTCGGCCAGCGGCGCCGCGGCCGGAAATTCGGTCCACTGAATATCGTAGGGCAGGCCGCCGAGGGCATTGGCGGCCTCCAGCAGCGCGCGCAGGCCGCCTTTCTGGTCGCCGGCCTTCAGCACCGGGCGCGGGCCCGATTGCGCGAAGGCCGTCGCGCCGAGCGCGGGCAGCAGGGCGAGGCCGGTACCGGCGGCGCCCGATTGCAGGAAGCGTCGTCGGCTGGTGGAGCGGGGCGGGTTCATGGCGTGTTGGGTCCTTGGATATGGGAGGGGAGTATTCGTGCCGGCGTGACGGGGTTCGGGGCTGCGCCGGAGGCTCAGTGTGCTCAGTGCGTGTAACCGCCCTCGATGTCGGCCACCGGCTCGGCGTCGATCCGCGCCAGCAGCGCGTCGATGCCGCCGGCCGAGGTCCGGCTTTCGCGCGCGGCCGTCGTGCCGGTCGCGCCGCACATCAGGTTCGCGTCGGACCAGCGCGTGCCGGGCGCGGCCACCGCACGCAGCCAGCCGCCGCGATCGGCGATCAGCTCGGTGCCGGCGAAGGCATCGGGGGCGCGGTTCGCGATCGTCGCGAAGATCCGCCAGGCGTCCGGCGCGATGCCGGGCGTGAGCTGCAGCAGGCCGCGTGCGCCGTTCAGCATCGCGCCGCTGGCCAGCAGCTCGCGATGCAGGTTGGCGGTGACATTGCCGGCGCGCCGCGCGAAGCGCGCGCCGACGGCGTCCTGCCAGGACTGGCCGACGAACCAGGCCAGCCCGGCGGCCAGCGCCGCGCCCACCACGAAGGCGCCAAAGCCCACGCTGGCCGGGCGGGACAGCTCGACGGCCAGACGCGAGCGCGGGCGGGCGCCGGCCGGGCCGGAAGAAGGGCGGGAAGAGCCGCTATCGGTCATGACGTTATAGGTGTGAGCCGCGCCGCGAGCCGTATCCGCGCGCCCACTGCGGCGCGCGTCCATCGGCCGGCTCGCCGCGGTGACGAGCGTTCGTTCTTTTCAATGTGAAATTGTGATCGGTTTACCTATTTTTGGCTAATGGCAAGAGGCAATCGAGCACAGTTTGTTAAATCGCAACGATGCTCGCCGTCGTATCGCGCTGGATGCCCTTGCCGCCCGAGAGACGACGCAACCAGGAGGGCCATCCATGTTCAAGCACATCTTTCTTGCTCTCGACGACAGTGCCGGCGCGCATCGTGCGCTCGAGGAGGCGCTGCGCCTGGCCGTATCGATGCAGGCGGTCGTGACGGCCGTCTGCGTGGTGGTGCATGCCGCCAGGCTGGTGGATGTCGATGCCGGTTTTCCCGACGCCGAGCCCGACTTGCCGCCCGGCGTCGAGCTCGCCACCGCCGTGCTGGCCGAGGCGCGGGCGCGCTTCGCGGCGGCCGGCGTGGCGGGCGAGGTGCGGGCCGTGGACGCCTATGGCGAGGAGGTGGCGGCCGTGCTGCTGCGCACGGCTGCCGAATCCGAGGCGGACCTGATCGTGATGGGCACGCACGGGCTGCACGGCTGGCGACGGCTGCTGGTCGGCAGC
>NZ_VWWK01000367.1:0-2389 GCF_011753035.1 Burkholderia sp. Ax-1720
GGCCGGCCGAGGCGCTGCCGCCGGCGGCGCCGCCAGCGCTGCCCGTCAGGCCGCCGAGCAGGTTGGTGACCGGCGTGAGCAGGGCGCCGAGGCCGGCGGTGCTGGTGCCCGAGGTGCCCGACGAGGCCGAGCCCGAGGTGCTGCTGCCGCTGCTCGAGCCGCCGCCGCCGATGGTGGCGCCCAGGCCCAGGTTCAGGCCCAGCGAACCGGTCAGGTTCAAGAGCGGGGCGAGCGGGTTGGTGGTCGAGCCGGTCAGCAGGCCGCCGGTGCTCGAGACGGTGTTGCCGAGCTGGGTGACCACGTTGCCGAGATCCTTGCCGACCTGGTTGCCGGTGGCATTCGAGATCGCCGCGCCCGCGCTGCCCAGGCCCGCGCCGATGGTGCCGAGCAGGCTGTTGACGGGCGCGCCCAGGCCGGTGGCCGAGCCGACCGTCTGCGTGACGTTGGTGACGGCGTTGGTGATCGGGTTGACCAGCGAGCTGACGCCGGTTTCGATCTGCTGGACCGGGGCGCTGCCGAGCACGGTGCCGAGGCCGGTGCCGACGTTGCCGACCACGCCGCCGAGCGAGTTCACCACGGTGCCGAGCGTCTGCGTGAGCGGGGCGAGCGGCGCGAGCGGGCCGCTGCCGAGGCTCGACACGGCGCCGCCGAGCGACTGCACCGAGTTGGCCACGTTCGACACCAGGTTGGCCGCCGAGCTCAGCGTCGGCCCGAGCGGGTTCGACGAGGTGCCGATCTGGCCGAGGCCGGCGCCCAGGCCGTTGCCGAGCGAGACGATGCCGTTGCCGAGGCTATTGACCGCGTTGCCGATGCCGGTGGTGGTGCCCGTGCTGACGATCGGGATGCCGCTGCTGGCGACCTGCGTGCCGCCGTCGGCGACGGTCTTGCCGGTGGCGGTGACGATGTTGCCGAGCTGGTTGATGATGGTGCCGAGCGGGCTGGTGCCGGTGCCGGAGGTACCGGAGGTACCAGATGTGCCCGAGGTACCGGAAGTGCCCGAAGTACCGGAAGTGCCCGAGGTACCGGAAGTGCCGGAGGTGCCGGAGGTGCCCGAGGTACCGGAAGTGCCCGAGGTACCGGAAGTGCCCGAAGTACCGGAGGTGCCGGAAGTACCGGAGGTGCCCGAAGTACCAGACGTGCCCGAGGTACCGGAGGTGCCCGAAGTACCGGAGGTGCCCGAAGTACCGGAGGTGCCCGAGGTACCAGACGTGCCCGAGGTACCGGAGGTGCCTGAAGTGCCGGAGGTGCCGGAAGTACCAGACGTGCCCGAAGTACCGGAGGTGCCCGAGGTACCAGACGTGCCCGAGGTACCGGAGGTGCCTGAAGTGCCTGAAGTGCCGGAGGTGCCTGAAGTACCGGAGGTGCCGGAAGTACCAGACGTGCCCGAAGTGCCGGAGGTGCCCGAAGTACCGGAGGTGCCCGAGGTACCAGACGTGCCCGAGGTACCGGAGGTGCCTGAAGTACCGGAGGTGCCGGAAGTACCGGAGGTGCCGGAAGTACCGGAGGTGCCGGAAGTACCGGAGGTGCCCGAAGTACCGGAAGTGCCCGAAGTACCGGAGGTGCCTGAAGTACCGGAGGTGCCCGAAGTACCGGAAGTGCCCGAAGTACCGGAAGTGCCCGAAGTACCGGAAGTGCCCGAGCTACCCGAAGTCCCCGACGACCCGCCGCCCGACGTCCCCGACGATCCACCCGACGTACCCGAGGTCCCCGACGAGCCGCCCGAGGTACCCGAGGTCGCGATACCGAGATTGCCGCCCGGCGGCGTGGTCAGTGCGTCGGTCCCGCCGCAACCCTGCAACGCGAGCAGCGACGACACGCCGACGGTGATCGCGGATTTCTTGAATAGCGCGCGCATAGCATCCTCACAGAAAAAATGTTGTTCTGGAGGGGCTTGCTGCAAAATCCGGACCACGCATATCCATCATGCGCGGAGCGTGGGCTTCGTGAAATTTCCTGCGAACAATCGAAGGAAAGCGAGCGCAATGGGCGAAACCGCGCCGCAATTGTTAACGCGGCGAGCCCGATGTTCCGCGTGGTGCTACGTAACGCCGGGCAAGCTGCCGTAACGAGCCGGGGCGTCACACGCGGCGCCGCCCCGGCTTCAGCGGATCCTCAGACCAGCCCGGCCGGCCGGCGCGTGGGCGGGATCGGCGCGTCGTCGAGCGCGCCGAGGAAGCCGGTGGTCCACCAGTGCACGTCGTGCTTGCGGATCTCGGCGAGCAGGGCCGTGTGGCGCCGCACGCGCTCGTCCAGCGGCATGGTCAGGGCTGCCTGGATCGCGCGCGCGGTGCCCTGGATGTCGTAGGGATTGACCAGCAGCGCGTCGGTCAACTGCTCGGCGGCGCCGGCGAAGCGCGACAGCACCAGCACGCCGGGGTCCTTGCCGTCC
>NZ_VWWK01000368.1:0-2341 GCF_011753035.1 Burkholderia sp. Ax-1720
GGCGGCGCGCGCGGCCTCGGCCTCCGCATCGCCGGCGGTGACGATCAACAGGTCGCCCGCGGCCGGATGTTCGGGTGCCGCGACGCAGATTCGCATCGGCGCGGCGCGGGCGGGCCAGTCGCCGAGCCGCGCGCGGATCCGCTCGGCGGCCGCCGCGAGCTCGTCGGCGGGCGGCCAGAACAGCTCGGCGAAATGCGCGGGGGTGGAGGCGCCGCGGCTCATGACGCGCTCCCGTCCTGGTGCCAGAACGGCATGCCGACCACCGGCGTGCTCGCGTGAGCGGTTTCGCGCGGATCCATCGGCCCGCCCAGGAAGGCGGCGCGGCCCGCCTCGACGGCCTGGGCGAAGGCGCGCGCCATGATCTCGGGATGCGTGGCCTGCGATACCGCCGTGTTCAGCAGCACGCCGTCGAAGCCCCATTCCATCACCTGGCAGGCATGCGAGGGCACGCCGAGCCCCGCGTCGACGATCAGCGGCACGTCGGGCAGCCGCTCGCGCAGCACGCGCAGGCCATAGGGATTGACCACCCCCTTGCCGGTGCCGATCGGCGCGCCCCAGGGCATCAGCGCCTCGCAGCCGGCGTCGAGCAGGCGGCGGCCGATCACCAGGTCCTCGGTGCAATAGGGCAGCACCTTGAAACCGTCCTTCACGAGCAGGCCGGCCGCCTCGATCAGGCCGACCGGATCGGGCTGCAGCGTGTAGTCGTCGCCGATCAGCTCGAGCTTGATCCAGTCGGTCTCGAACACCTCGCGCGCCATCTGCGCGGTGTTGACCGCCTCGGCGACGCTCTGGCAGCCGGCCGTGTTCGGCAGCAGCGGCACCGCGTGGCGCTTGAGCAGGTCGAAGAAGCCCGCCTCGGCGGTGCCGGCGTTCATCTGCCGGCGCAGCGCGACGGTGACCATGCCGGGCAGCGAGGCGGCGATCGAGTCCGACAGCGATTGCAGCGACGGATAGCGCGAGGTGCCGAGCAGCACGCGGCTCTGGAACGGCGTGCCGTACAGCGTCAGCGCATCGGTGGTGGGAAGCGGCGTCATGGGGAGGTCCTGTAAGAATCGGTCGCGCGGGTCGGCGGGGCTCAGCCGCCCGCCACCGGGTGCACCACGTCGAGCCGGTCGCCGGCCGCAAGCGTGAGCGCGGCGTGCCGCGCGCGCGCCACGAAGGCGCCGTTGACGGCCACCGCGAACGGCGGCCTGGCCTGGTAGGCGGTGAGCGCGTCGGCCACGGTGGCACCGTCGGGAAGCGTCAGCGTCTGCTGGTTGATCTGGATGTCCATGGGGCAATCGTAGGAAGTGGGTCGGCGTCAGGCCCGGGCCTGCGCCGTATCGGTCTCGGTCCGGAACAGCGCCGGCCAGCGCGCGGCCGCGCGCCAGGCGGCCAGTGCCTCGGGCTCGGGCTGCCCGGCATTGCCGAGCGCGCCGCCGAACCAGGCCTGGACGAACTCGACGGCCGCCTGCGCGACCTCGGGCGCGATCATGAAGCCGTGCCGGTAGAGGCCGTTGACGGCCAGCGTGGCCTCGCCGCGCCAGGCGATCGCGGGCCGGTGGTCGGGCAAGGTCGGCCGGCACTGCGTGCCGAGCTCGAGGATGCGCGCCTCGCCGAAGCCCGGATGCACCGAGAAGGCCGCGCTCAGCAGTTCGAGCGCGGAACGCACGCTGACCGGCGACATGTCCTCGCCTTCGACCTCGGTCGCGCCGATCACGTAGAGATCGTCCTGCTTCGGCGCGATGTAGAGCGGATAACGCGGATGCAGCAGGCGCACCGGCCGCGCCAGATCGATGCCGGGCGCCCGCACGCGCGCCACCTCGCCGCGGATCCCGCGCAGGCCGGGCAGCACCGGCTTGGCGCCGAGCCCGCGGCAATCGATGGTGAGCCGCGCGCGAGGGTCGGGCGCGTGCTCAACGGCGGTGTTCCAGTGGCACTGCACGCCGCGCTCGGCCAGGCCAGCGGCGAGCGCGGCGAGCGTCTGGCGGTTGTCGAGCTGGCCCTCGCGCGGCAGCAGCAGCCTGCGCGGGAAACGCCCGGCCAGCGCCGGTTCGGCCGCATCGAGCTGGGCTCCCGCCAGCGCGACGAAGCCGCCGTCGACGAGCTCGGCCGGCGCGTTGGCGCGCACGCGCCGCTCGAACAAGGGCGCCTCGGCGCGATCGGCCTGATGCCAGACCACCAGGGTGCCGTTGTGCTGGAAGAACACCGGCTCGGGCAACTCGGCCAGCCACTGCGGCCAGCGCGCCAGCGAGGTCGCGCCCAGCTCGGTGATCAACAGCTCGGCGCTGGCCGCCTCGGCCAGGGGCGCGAGCATCGCGGCGGCCACCCAGGCGGCCGCGCCCGTACCGGCCGCGTCGCC
>NZ_VWWK01000369.1:0-2340 GCF_011753035.1 Burkholderia sp. Ax-1720
GCCGCGCGCAAGCCGCGCCAGGCTGCCGACGCGGCCGCGCGCGGCGCCGGCCGAAGCCCCCGCCGCAAGCCGGGCCGCCCGCCCGGCAGCGGCGGCAAGTGCGACGGCGCGCTCGGCGAGGCGCTGGCCGGCACGCCCGAGCGCGAGGCCAGCCGTCACGCGATCGACCTGTTCTGCGACGCGCTGTGGCTCGAGCATGGCCTGTCGAAGAACACGCTCGATGCCTACCGGCGCGACCTGACGCTGTTCGCGCAGTGGCTCGCGCAGACGCACGAGGCGAGCCTCGATGTCGTCTCCGAGCCGATCCTGACGGCCTACATCGCGGCGCGCAGCGACGGCAAGGCCACCTCCTCGAACCGGCGTTTGTCGGTCTTCCGGCGCTATTACGGCTGGGCGCTGCGCGAGCATCGCGCGGCCGCCGATCCGACGCTGCGCGTGCTGTCGGCCAAGCAGGCGCCGCGGTTTCCCTCGACGCTCTCGGAAGGCCAGGTCGAGGCGCTGCTCGGCGCGCCCGAGGTGGAGACGGCGCTGGGGCTGCGCGATCGCACCATGCTCGAGCTGATGTACGCGAGCGGGCTGCGGGTGAGCGAACTGGTCACGCTGAAGACGGTCGAGGTCGGCCTCAACGACGGCGTGGTGCGCGTGATGGGCAAGGGCTCGAAGGAGCGGCTGGTGCCGTTCGGCGAGGTCGCGCACGGCTGGATCGAGCGCTACCTGCGCGAGGCGCGACCCGCGCTGCTCGGCGCGCGCGCCTCGGACGCGCTGTTCGTGACCGCGCGCGGCGAGGGCATGACGCGCCAGCAGTTCTGGAACATCATCAAGCGCCACGCGCTGCGCGCCGAGATCCGCGCGCATCTCTCGCCGCACACGCTGCGGCACGCCTTCGCCACGCACCTGCTCAATCACGGCGCGGACCTGCGCGTGGTGCAGATGCTGCTCGGCCACAGCGATATCTCGACCACGCAGATCTACACGCACGTCGCGCGCGAACGCCTGCGCTCGCTGCACGCCCAGCATCATCCGCGCGGCTGAGATCTGCTGAAGGGAGGCGCGCCGTTTCCGCGGCGCGTGCTTCCCGGATCCCGCCCTGCCCGTCGCCAGCCTCCCCGGGCTTCGATCCGCTCCGTTCGGTCTTTCAGTCTTTATAGGCCGCGTGCTCGCGCAGCCGGTGCTTGAGCACCTTGCCGGTCGAGGCGGCCGGCAGCGCCTCGACGGCGACGATGCGCGCGGGCCGCTTGTAGGGCGCGAGCCTGGCCGCGCACCAGGCGTCGAGCTCGTCGGCGGCGAGCGCGGCGCCCGGCGTCAGCTCGACGAAGGCGAGCACTTCCTCGTTGCCGGGCACCGCCCGCCCGATCACGGCCGACTGCACCACGGCCGGATGCGCGTTCAGCACATGCTCGACCTCGGCCGGATAGACGTTGAAGCCGGAGCGGATGATCAGCTCCTTGCTGCGGCCGGCGATGCTCAGCGCGCCGTCGGCGGCGGCCCGCGCCAGGTCGCCGGTGCGCAGCCAGCCCTCGGCCGTGACGGCCGCGCGCGTGGCCTCGGGGTTGCGGTAATAGCCGAGCATCACGTTCGGTCCGCGCACCAGGATCTCGCCGACCTCGCCGGGCGGCACCGGCTTCAGCTCGGGATCGACCAGCCGCACCTCGATGCCGGGAATCGGCACGCCCACCGAGCAATCCCCGCGCGGTGCCTCCAGCAGCGTCTGCGCGACGGTCGGGCTGCTTTCGGTCATGCCGTAGCCGTTGTGCAGCGGCAGCCCGTAGACGCGCTCGACCCGCGCTTTCAGGTCCGCGTCGAGCGGCGAGCCGCCCGAATAGACGAAGCGCAGTTGCGGGGCCTGCCAGGCGTGGCCGTGAGCCTGCAGGTGATCGAGCAGCTTCGCGTGCATCGCCGGCACGCCCTGGAAGATGGTCACGCGCTCGTCGGCCAGCGCGCGGCGCACCGCCTCGGGCACGAAGCGCGGCGCCAGGCGCAGGGTCGCGCCGGCGCACAGGCTGCCCAGGCAGACCGAGGCCAGCCCGTAGACGTGCGAGACCGGCAGCACCGTATAGACCACGTCGCTCGCGCTCACCCGCCGCAGCGTGCTGGAGACGGCCGCGACGAACAGCAGGTTGCGATGCGACAGCATCACGCCCTTGGGTGTGCCGGTGGTGCCGGTGGTGTAGATCAGCGCCGCGCATTGCCGGGCGCCTTCGGTTTCCACTGCCTCGGCGTGGGTGCCGGGATCGAGCGCCACCGCCCAGGTGCCGATGTCGGGCTCGCCGGCGGCGGCCGGCAGGGCGCGGTGGCGCGCCGCGTGGGCGGCCGCGTCGGGCGAGGTGGCGGTGACGAAGG
>NZ_VWWK01000370.1:0-2326 GCF_011753035.1 Burkholderia sp. Ax-1720
CGCCGCCGAGGCGGCGCTCGCGGCACTGGCCGCCTGCTCCGCCTCGCTCGGCGCCGGGGCCGGTGCCGGCGCGCGCGGCTTCTGCGGCACGGCCGGCTTCTCCGGCTTGGACGGGAACAGATAGGCGATCCAGTCGTCGAGCTTGCCACGCAAGGTATCGAAGAAACCCGGCGGCGCTTCGGTATCGAATTTCACACGCGCGTCGATCAGCTTGGCGCGGAACACGCGCTGGTAGAAATCGCCGACCATCGGCAAGGCGCTGCGCGCGCCCTGCCCCCAGGTATCGCCGAGCGTGACGCGACCGTCGTCGAAGCCGACCCAGGCGCCCGCCACCAGTTGCGGCTGCATCAGGATGAACCAGCCGTCGGTATTGCCCTGGGTGGTGCCGGTCTTGCCGGCCACGTCGGCGCGGATCCCGAAGCGCGAGCGGATCGCCGAGCCGGTGCCGCGATTGATCACGCCGCGCAGCGCCTCCACCAGCGTGCGCGAGGCCGAGGTGGACAGCGTGCGTTCCGGCGGCGCCGGCATGAACTCGGCCAGCACGTTGCCGTCGCGATCCTCGATGCGGGTCACCATGCGCGGCTCCACATAGCTGCCGAGGTTGGCGATGGTCGCGTAGGCCGACACCATCTCCTTGAGCGTGACGGGGCTGGTGCCCAGCGCCAGCGAGGGCACCGCCTCCAGCGTGCTGTCGCGCACCCCCATCTCGCGCGCGAGCCGCGCCACCTTGACCGGCCCGACCTGCTGCATCAGCTGCGCGGTGATGCGGTTGCGCGAATAGGCCAGCGCGTCGGCCAGCGTCATCGGCTTGCCGGTGGGCGTCTCGGCGTCGTCGGGGCGCCAGATCTCGCCGCCCTTGAGCGGGATCTCCACCGGCTGGTCGATGAAGGTATCGGTGGGCTTGGCGCCGTCGGCGAAGGCGGCGCCGTAGACGAAGGCCTTGAAGGTCGAACCCGGCTGCCGGCGTGCCTGCTGCACATGGTCGAAGGGCTCGGTGCCGAAGTCGCGGCTGCCGACCCAGGCGCGGATCGCGCCGTCGCGCGGGTCGATCGCCATGAAGCCGGCCTGCACGTCGGCCTTGGCCTTGCAGAGATCGCGCAGGAACTCGCGCTGCTTGCCGAGCGCCTTCAGCGCGGCCGCATCGTCGGCGCCGCCGTCGCGCGCGGCCTTGTACTCGGGCGTCTCGCGGATGAAGGTCTGGAACAGCGGGCTGCCGAACGCGCAGCCGCTGCCCGAATTCCAGGCGCCGTTGGCGATGCCCTGCAGCTGGTTGGCCTGCAGCTTGAGCGCCGCGGTGGCCATCGACTGCATGCGCGAATCGATCGTGGTCCTGACGATCAGCCCATCCGAGTAGATGTTGTAGTCGTTGCGGTCGGCCCAGCCGATCAGCCATTTGCGCAACTGCTGCGCGAAATGCGGCGCCGGGCCGGGCGGCTCCTTCTGCCGCTCGAAGTCGATGCGCAGGGGCTTCTTCTGCAGCACCGCGAACTGCGCCGGCGTCAGCTTGCCGTACTTGACCATCTGCCCGAGCACCGTATTGCGCCGCTGCAGCGCACGCTCGGGATTGATCACCGGGTTGTAGTAGCTGTTGCCCTTGAGCATGCCCACCAGGGTGGCGCTGTCGAGCACGTCGAGCTGGTCGGCCGACTTGTCGAAATAGGTGCGCGCGGCCATCTCCACGCCATAGGCGTTGTAGAGGAAGGGCACCGTGTTCAGGTAGGTCTCGAGGATCTGCGGCTTGCTGTAGACGGCCTCGATCTTCAGCGCGGTGATCGCCTCCTTGAGCTTGCGCGTGAGCGTGGGCGCGCGGCCGATCTGGTCCGGATAGAGATTGCGGGCGAGCTGCTGGGTGATGGTCGAGCCACCCTGGCGGTCGCCCGAGAAGGTGTGCAGCGCGGCGCCGGCGGTGCGCCGCCAGTCGAGCCCGTGATGCTCGTAGAAGCGATGGTCCTCGGTGGCGATCAGCGCGTCCACCATGTGCGGCGAGATATCGGCCAGCGCCACCCATTCGCGGTTCGAGGGCTTGAATTCGGCCAGCAGCTTGCCGTCCGAGGACATCACCTGGGCCGGCGCATCGACCCGGGCCTTGCGGATGTCGCCGATGCTGGGCGTGAACGGGATCAGCACCAGTACATAGAGCAGGAACAGCGCCGGGATGGCCGCCACGGCGATCAGCACGCCGCGGCGCGTGGGATGCCGCAGGTGGTGCCAGAGCAGGGCCAGCGCGCGCGAGACGGGCGGCCGCGCGCGGGCCAGGGCCGAGGCCAGCACGGGCCGGGCGGCGGCCCGCCAGGCGGCGAGGCGGGAAAGCAGGCTGGACAGGAAA
>NZ_VWWK01000371.1:0-2300 GCF_011753035.1 Burkholderia sp. Ax-1720
CGGCGCCTGAGCGCGGCGCCGGCCGGGTGGGGCGGCCCGGCGGCTCGGCGTCTTGCCGCTCCCCGCTCGCTCCCATCCTCCGGGCTGCCCGCCCCAACGTCTGCCCCGCGCCACGCCGGCGCGCATCGCGATCGTTCGCGCCTCGGCCATGCGCGCTATGATCGGATCACGCGCGCTGGCGCATCGCGCCTTCCCACCGACCCCGTCACCAAGGATTGCCGCATGACCGATACTCCCGGCTCCAACCCGTTCTCCGGCTTCACCGGCTTCACGCCCTCCGACATGCTCGACCGGATGTGGGACATGATGCGGCTTTCGCCGTTCGGCGCCGGGATCGGGGCGGCGGCACCGAGCGGCCTGCCGCCGTCGCTGTCGGCGATGTCCGACATGATGTCGCCGCTGTCGAGCGTCGAGGAGCTCGACAAGCGCATCACCGACCTGCGCGCCGTCGAGCAATGGCTCAAGCTCAACCTCGGCATGCTGCAGTCGGCGATCCAGGCGCTCGAGGTGCAGCGCGCCACGCTGGCGACGCTGCGCGCGTTCGGCGCGCTGGCCAAGGAATCGATGTCGGCCGCCGAGGCCGCCATGGCCAAGGACACGGCGGCGCCGGCGGGGCCGTCAGCCTCGCGCGCCGCGTCCGAGCCGCCGCCGCAAGCCTTCGGCGGACCCGGCCCGGCCGGCGCCGGCAAGCCGGGCGCCGAAACGCCGCCGCCCGGCGCGATGCCCGGCGGCGAGGCCTTCGATCCGGCCGGCTGGTGGAACCTGCTGCAGTCGCAGTTCAACCAGCTCGCCAGTTTCGCGATGACCCAGCCCGGCGCGGCCGGCGCTGCCCCCGCGGGTGCGAAGCCGGCCGGCGGTGGCGCGCGAGCGCCCGGACCCGCGGCCCCCGGCGCCGCGCCGCCCGAACGCAAGCCGGCCACGCGCCGCGCCGCGCGGCCCAGGCCGCGCGCGGCGGCGCCCGAGGCGCCGGACGATGCGCACGACGCAGCGCCGCCGGCCGCGAAATCCTCGCGCAAGCGCAGCCCGTGATGCGCTGCGCCCTCACCGACTGAGGCCCGCATGCGGCTCGCGCTCGTTCTGATGGGAGGCGGCGCGCGCGCCGCCTATCAGGCCGGCGTGCTGTCCGCGCTGGCCGAGATCGCGCGCGAGGTCGAGCCGACCCGCCGCGAGCTGCCCTTCGCGATCGTCTGCGGCTCCTCGGCCGGCGCCATCAACGCCGCCGCGATCGCCAGCCACGCCGACGACTTCCCGCATGGCGCCGCGCGCCTGCTCTCGTTCTGGGAGCACCTGCGCGCCGAAATGATCTACCGCACCGACTGGCTCGGCGTGGCCGCCGCGGGCGCGCGCTGGCTGGCCGCGATGAGCCTGGGCTGGGCCGCGCGCCGTTCGCCGCGCGCGCTGCTCGACAACGCGCCACTGGCCCACCTGCTGCAGCGCGAGCTGAACTTCCACCGGGTCGGCCAGATGCTCGGCGCGCGCAAGCTGCACGCGCTGTCGATCACCGCGCTCAGCTACACCAGCGGCCGCCACCTGACCTTCTACGAGGGCAGCGAGCCGATCCACGCCTGGCGGCGCGCCCAGCGCACGGCGCGGATGGTCGACCTGTCGGCCGCGCACCTGCTGGCCTCCTCGGCGATCCCCTTCGTGTTTCCGGCGGTGCCGCTGGTGATCGACGGGCGCATCGAGTATTTCGGCGACGGCTCGATCCGCCAGATCGCGCCGCTGTCGCCGGCGATCCATTTCGGCGGCGACCGGATCGTGGTGATCGGCGCGGCCGCCGCGCGTCCCGAGGTGCCGGCGGCGAACGGGCACGCGAGCGCCTATCCGTCGCTGGCGCAGATCGGCCAGCAGGTGCTGGCCAGCGTGTTCCTCGATTCGATCGGCACCGACATCGAGCACATCGAGCACGTCAACCGCGTGGTCGAGCACCTGCCGCGC
Organism: Burkholderia sp. Ax-1720; assembly: GCF_011753035.1. Classification (NCBI taxonomy): domain Bacteria; kingdom Pseudomonadati; phylum Pseudomonadota; class Betaproteobacteria; order Burkholderiales; family Burkholderiaceae; genus Burkholderia; species Burkholderia sp. Ax-1720. The sequence continues at coordinate 1,939 of NZ_VWWK01000371.1, forward strand.
CAGGTCGAGCCCGAGAGCGGCTGGCGCCATGTCGACGTGCTGGCGATCGCGCCTTCCGAGCGCATCGAGCTGATCGCCGCCAAGCACCTGCGGCGGCTGCCGGCCACGGTGCGCGCGCTGCTCGGCGCGATGGGCGGCAACCAGCCGGCCGGCGCCTCGTTCGCGAGCTACCTGCTGTTCGAGGCGGAGTTCACGCGCGAGCTGATCGCGCTCGGCCATGCCGACGCGATGCGGCAGCGCGAGACGCTGGCCGAATGGATCGCCTCGGCCAGCCCCGGCGGCGGCTCGCCGCCGCGCGTGCCGCCGCCGGTGGTGTCGCCGGTGGTGTCGCCGGTGGTGCGGCCGGTGGTGCGGCCGGTGGC
>NZ_VWWK01000372.1:0-2268 GCF_011753035.1 Burkholderia sp. Ax-1720
TGCCTGCGCGTGAACCGCGCGATCGCGGCCAGCTACGTGCTGAGCGGGCTGGCGGCGGCGCTGGCCGCGCTCGCCAACCTCGCCCTGCTCAGCGGCAGCTCGCCCGGCGCCGGCGACAACCTGCTGACCGTGGTGGCCGCCGCCCTGCTCGGCGTGGTGTTCTCGCGCCGCCTGGTGCCGACCATTCCCGGCACGCTGCTGGCGGTGCTGTTCATCGGCGTGATCGGCAACGGCTTCCAGCTCGACAACGTGTCGAGCTACTGGGTCAACGGCGTGGAAGGCGTGCTGATCCTGTTCGTGGTCGCGACCACCGCGATCGTGCGCAGCCGTCATGCCGGGAGCCGCGCCCATGACTGAAGCCCGCCTGTCCGTCCTCGCGCGCCTCGGCTCGCCGCGGCGCTTCACCCTGGTCGGCGCGCTGCTGGCCGTGATCCTGTTCTTCGCCGTGTTCGCGCCCGGCTTCGCGCGGCCCGGCAACCTGGCCGACGTGCTGCTCAACAACTTCGCGCTGCTCGCGATCGCCGCGCTCGGCATGACCCTCGCGCTGTCGCTGGGCGCCGTCGATCTCTCGCTGGGCAGCGCGATCGACCTGGCCAGCCTCGCCTTCGTGCTGCTGTGCGCCCATCACGTCGGCGTGCCGCTCGCGCTGGCCGGCGGCCTGGCGGCGGCCGCGGCGGTGGGCCTGTTCAACAGCCTGCTGATCGCGCGGATCGGCATCGCGCCCTTCCTCGCCACGCTCGGCACGCTGTTCATCGGCCAGACGGTCCAGCAGCTCGCCACCGACGGCGGCCAGCCCGTCTATCTGCTGAACCTGGCCCTGCCGCCGCTGTTCGGCGCGCTCGCGCACGGCCGGCTCGGCGGCGTGCCGGTGCCGCTCCTGATCGTGGCGGTGCTGGCGCTGGCCGTGCATGCCGCGCTGGCCTGGTCGAGCTTCGGCCGCGCCGCTGTCGCCTTCGGCGTGCAGCCCGGCGTGGCCCGCCATTCGGGGCTGCCGGTGGCGGCCATCGTCACGGCCGGCTTCGTGGCCAGCGCGCTGGTCTATGGCGTGGTCGGGCTGCTGCTGTCGTCCACCGTCAAGGCCTATGTGCCGATGTCCGGCAACGGCTTCCTGCTCAACGCGATCGGCGCCACCTTCATCGGCACCACGCTGTCGCCGGCGCGCCGGCCGAGCGTGCCGGGCACCCTGCTCGGCGTGCTGCTGCTGAGCCTGGTCGCCAACGGCCTGCTGCTGATCGGCTGGAATTTCTACTGGCAGCAGGTCGCCACCGGCGCGCTGATCCTGGCGGTGCTCGCGATCAGCTTCGCCGGGCGCCGTGGTGCGCTCGCCTGAGCGCTCCCGTTTTTCCCGACTCCGACCCAGGTTTTTCCTTCATGTCCCAAGATCGCGCTTCCGCCCTGCCTTCCGATCTCGCCGCGGCCACCGCCTGGGGCGAGCCGCCCCGCGACGCCTATGCGGGCCTGGTGGCCCCGTTCCGCCCGCTGTTCGCGCGTATCCGCGAGCAGGCGGTCGCCAGCGAGATCGAGCGCCGCCTGCCCTTCGAGACCATCGACTGGCTGCGCGACGCCGGCTTCACCGCCGTGCGCGTGCCGCGCGAATACGGCGGGCTCGGGCTCGGCCTGCCTGAATTCTTCGAGCTGCTGATCGAGCTGTCCGAAGCCGATTCGAACCCGACCCAGGCGCTGCGCGCGCATTTCGGCTTCGTCGAGCATGTGCTCGGCAGCCCCGCCGCGCGCCGCGACACCTGGCTCACACGGCTCGCGAAGGGCGATATCGTCGGCGGCGCGTGGTCCGAGAGCGGCGACGCGAAGCAGTCGCAGTTCGGCACGCGCCTCACGCGCGGCGAGCACGGCTGGCGCCTGGACGGCACCAAGTTCTACACCACCGGCTCGCTGTTCGCCGACTGGATCCATGTCGGCGCGACCGACCCGAACGACGCCTATGTCAGCGTCACCATCGACCGCCGCGCGAGCGGCGTGGAGGTGATCGACGACTGGGACGGCATGGGGCAGCGCCTCACCGCCAGCGGCACCAGCCGCTTCGTGGCGGTGGCCGTCGACGAGCGCGAGATCGTCGAGCGTGCGCCCTTCGACTACTCGGAAGCGTTCTATCAACTGGTGCACCTGGCCACGCTGACCGGCATCGCCCGCGCGGCCGTCAACGACGCGGCGGCACAGGTGGCCGCGCGCCGCCGCAGCTACAGCCATGCGCCGGCCGCGCGGCCCGCCGACGACGCGCAGGTGCTGCAGGTGATCGGCCGCGCGCGCTCA
>NZ_VWWK01000373.1:0-2206 GCF_011753035.1 Burkholderia sp. Ax-1720
CGCGCGCTGCCGCCGGCGGCCGTGCCGCCCGCGTCGCATGCTGCGCCCGCCAACGCCGCGCATCCGGCGGCCTACGCCGAGCTGGCCGACTGGCTGGTCAGCGCCCTGCCGGCCCGCAACGCGCCCGATACGCGCTTCGCCGAGCGCTTCCGCTCGCGGCTGGCCGATCCGGCCTTCCGCCGCGACCTGAAGCAGCACATCCGCGAACTGCCCGACTGGCACGACCTGGTATTCCCGCCGCCGCCGCGACGGCCCGCCGTCGCGGCGCGCAATCCCGTTCCCGACCCGCCCTCGGCCTATCCCTCGATCTACGTCCGCCCATGAAGCTGTCGCTCGCCATCAAGTTCAATCTCGTGTTCGTCGCGATCTTCGCGATCGGGCTGACCGCGGCCGGCATCGTCGCCGACCGCGTGCTGCAACAGCAGGCGCTCGACGAGACGCGCCACGACGCCGACGTGCTGATGAGCGCGGCCGAGGCGATGCAGGACTACACCGCCAAGCACATCACGCCGCTGCTGTCGACGCAGATCCAGTATTCCTTCGTGCCCGAATCGGTGCCGGCCTTCTCGGCCATCGAGATGCTGAACACCTTGCAGGGCAGCTTCCCGAACTTCTCCTATCGCTCGACCATGCTGAACCCGACCAATCCGCGCGACCGCGCGACCGATTGGGAGTCCGAGGTGATCGCGCACCTGCACGACAAGCCCGCGCTGAAGGAGGTGACGGGCCAGCGGCGCACACCGGGCGGCGAGCAGCTGCTGTTCCTGGCGCGGCCGACCAGCATCACCGACGCGACCTGCATGCAGTGCCACAGCACGCCCGCGGCCGCGCCGCGCACCATGCTCGACAAGTACGGCCCGGCCAATGGCTTCGGCTGGCAGATGAACCAGGTGATCGGCGCGGAGTTCGTGTCGGTGCCGATGTCGGAATCGATCGCGCGCGGGCGCGCGCTGTGGCGCAGCTTCATGGAGGCGCTGACGGTGGTGTTCGTGGTGGTGCTGGTGGTGCTCAACGTGCTGGTGCACTTCCTGGTCACGCGGCGCCTGCAGACGCTGTCGCGCGCGGCCGACGCGGTCAGCCTCGGCAAGCTCGACGACGTCGAGCTGCCGACCCGCGGCGGCGACGAGATCGCCTCGCTGGCGGTGTCCTTCGGGCGCATGCGCACCAGCCTGGTGACGGCCTTCGAGATCCTCGACGAGACCGGCGCCGCGAGCACCGCGCCGAACGGGTCGCGGCCATGACGCGCCTGCCGGAACCGCTGCCGGCCAGCATCGGCCGCTACCGCATCGAAAACGTGCTGGGCCGCGGCGCGATGGGCGTGGTCTATCTCGCCACCGATCCGCATATCCAGCGGCCGGTGGCGCTCAAGACCATCCGCGGCGAGCTGCTGCACGCGAGCGAGGCGGGCGGCGAGCCCGGCATCGCCGCCGAGGCCGCGCTGCCGGCGCGCTTCATCAACGAGGCGCGCGCCGCCGGGCGGCTGGTGCATCCGAATATCGTCGGCGTGTTCGACTACGGCGAGGCCGACGGCACGGCCTATATCGCCTTCGAATACGTGCGCGGCGAGACCCTGGCCGCGCGGCTCGCCGCGCATGCGCGCCAGGGCACGCGCATGCCGGCGCGCAACGTGCTGGTGTGGTTCGCGCAACTGCTGGACGCGCTCGCCTACGCGCACGAGCTCGGCGTGATCCATCGCGACATCAAGCCGGCCAACCTGCTGATCGCGCCGCGCGGCGAGTGCAAGATCACCGACTTCGGCATCGCCCAGCTCGACACCGGGCGGCTCACCCAGGTCGGCATGCTGATCGGCACGCCCAGCTACATGTCGCCGGAGCAGGTCTCGGGCGCGCCGATCGACGCGCGCAGCGACCTGTTCTCGGCCGGCGTGGTGCTCTACGAGATGCTGACCGGCCGCTGCCCGTTCGCGGGCTCGTCGGCGGCGGTGATGCGGCAGGTGCTCGACGAGACGCCCGCGCCGCCCTCCAGCCTCGCGCCGGAGCTGCCGCCCGAGCTCGACGCGATGGTGCTGCAGGCGCTGGCCAAGGATCCCGGGCAGCGCCACGCCTCGGCGCAGCACTGGCGCGGCGAGGTGCTGGCCCTGCTGGAAACGCTCGCGGCCAGGCTCGACCCGGACCAGACCATCGTGCTCGCGCCGCTCGCGCAGGCGGCGCTGGCCCCGCCGCCGCCGGCCGCCGAGGCGCGCACG
>NZ_VWWK01000036.1:0-54015 GCF_011753035.1 Burkholderia sp. Ax-1720
GGGCCGGGCGGGTGCCGGGCGACGGCGGCAGGCACGTGCCGGGCTTCGTTTCGCGGCCGCGTCCGTCGTCCTCGACATGCCGCCGGCATGGGCCGGCCCTGGCTGGCGCGGCATCGCGCCGGTGCTGGCCGGCGGCCGCGCGAACGGCGATGAAAACGGGGACGATTCGGACACGATGGTTTCCGTCGAAAGATCGGCGCGGGAATTCGGCCGGGCGTCCGGCTTCGGGTAAAATCGCATTTTACCGACCTTCTCGCATTCCCCCATGACTTCTCCGAAATCCGCTCCCGACGCCCAAGGTCTTTCCTACCGTGACGCGGGCGTCGACATCGACGCGGGCGATGCCCTCATCGACAAGATCAAGCCCTTTGCGAAGAAAACGCTGCGCGACGGCGTGCTCGGCGGGATCGGCGGATTCGGCGCGCTGTTCGAGGTGCCCAAGCGCTACCAGGAGCCGGTGCTGGTGTCCGGCACCGACGGCGTGGGCACCAAGCTCAAGCTGGCCTTCCACCTGAACCGCCACGACACGGTCGGCCAGGACCTGGTGGCGATGAGCGTCAACGACATCCTGGTGCAGGGTGCCGAGCCGCTGTTCTTCCTCGACTACTTCGCCTGCGGCAAGCTCGACGTCGATACCGCGGCCACCGTCATCAAGGGCATCGCGACGGGCTGCGAACTGTCGGGCTGCGCGCTGATCGGCGGCGAAACCGCGGAAATGCCGGGCATGTACCCGGACGGCGAATACGACCTGGCCGGTTTCGCGGTCGGCGCGGTGGAGAAGAGCAAGATCATCGACGGCAGCACCATCGCCGAGGGCGACGTGGTGCTGGGCCTGGCCTCGAGCGGCATCCACTCGAACGGCTTCTCGCTGGTGCGCAAGATCATCGAGCGCGCCAACCCGGACCTGAACGCGCCGTTCGACGGCCGCACGCTGGCCGACGCGCTGATTGCGCCGACCCGCATCTACGTGAAGCCGCTGCTCGCGCTGATGGCCAAGCTGACGGTCAAGGGCATGGCCCACATCACCGGCGGCGGCCTGGTCGAGAACATCCCGCGCGTGCTGCGCGAAGGCCTGACGGCCGAGCTCGACCAGAGCGCCTGGACCCTGCCGCCGCTGTTCCAGTGGCTGCAGGAGCACGGCGGCGTGGCCGACGCGGAAATGCACCGCGTGTTCAACTGCGGGATCGGGATGGCCGTGATCGTGTCGGCCGCCGATGCCGACGCGGCCGTGGCGGAACTGAGCGCCGCCGGCGAGCAGGTCTGGAAGATCGGCCGCGTGCGCGCGAGCCGCGAAGGCGAGGCGCAGACGGTGGTTGTCTGAGGTAAGGGAAGGACGAACCGGGCGGCGCGTGTCGGCGCCGCCGATCGTCCAGCCACCCGGCAGGAATACGAAGGGCCGCGATTTCGAATCGCGGCCCTTTTCATTTGGCGCAGCGCATCGCGGTGATCGAGGCGGCTAGCCGGCGTTCGCCTCCAGCACGCGCTCGAGCGCGGCCACCGCGCGCGCCGGCGCATCCTCGGCGCAGCAGTCGACCACCACCCGCTCCGGCATCGAGCGCAGCCAGGTGAGCTGCCGCTTGCAGAGCTGGCGCGTCGCGAACACGCCCTTGTCGCGCATGGTCGCGTGGTCGGTCGCGCCGTCCAGGTATTCCCAGGCCTGCCGGTAGCCGACGCAGCGCATCGAGGGCAGGCCCAGGTGCAGGTCCTCGCGGCGGCGCAGCCGCTCCACCTCGTCGATGAACCCGGCCGCGAGCATCGCGTCGAAGCGCGTGGCGATGCGCGCGTGCAGCACCGCCCGGTCCGACGGTTCGAGCGCCACCGGCACGAAACGGTAGCGCCCGGCCGCCGCGTCCTCGCGCGGCGCGGCCAGCAGCGCCGACATCGGCTGGCCGCTCAGCATGAACACCTCGAGCGCGCGCTGGATGCGCTGCGCGTCGTTCGGCGCGAGTCGTGCGGCGGTGGCCGCGTCGACCCCGGCGAGCCGCGCATGCAGAGCCGGCCAGCCTTCGCGCGCGGCGTCCTCGTCGAGTCGCGCGCGCAGTTCCGGATCGGCGGCCGGCAGGGCGTTGAGCCCTTGCGTGAGCGCTTTGTAGTAGAGCATGGTGCCGCCCGCCAGCAGCGGGATGCGCCCGCGCGCGATGATCTCATCGACCAGGCGCAGCGTGTCGGCACGGAATTCGGCGGCCGAGTAAGCGGCGGCCGGGTCGATGAGGTCGATCAGGTGGTGCGGCACGCGCTCGCGTTCCTCGCGGCTGGGCTTGGCGGTGCCGATGTCCATGCCGCGATAGACCAGGGCCGAGTCGACGCTGACGATCTCGATCGGCAGGCGCTCGGCCAGCGCCAGCGCCGCGGCGGTCTTGCCCGAGGCGGTCGGGCCCAGCAGGCACGCCACCGTGAGCGGCGCGCGACGGTTCGTCATGCTCATTGTCCGCGCATGAACAGGCGGTCGAGATCGCCGAGCGTGAGCTGGTACCAGGTCGGGCGGCCGTGGTTGCACTGGTCGGCGCGTTCGGTCGCCTCCATCTGGCGCAGCAGCGCGTTCATCTCGTCGAGCGTGAGGCGCCGGTTCGCGCGCACCGCGTGATGGCAGGCCAGCGTGCCCAGCAGTTCGTGCTGGCGCTCGGTCAGCACGCGCGAGCCGCCGAATTCGTGCAGGTCGGCCAGGATCGCGCGCGCCAGCGTCGGCAGGTCGGCATCCTTCAGGAGGGCCGGCACGGCGCGGATCGCCAGCGTGGTGGGCGAGAGCATCGCCAGGTCGAAGCCGAGCGCGTCGAGCGTCTCGCGTTCCTCGTCGGCGGTGCCGATCTCGACCGGCGTGGCCGTGATCGTCACCGGCAGCAGCAGCGACTGCACCGCGATGCTGCGGTTGGCCAGCGCGGTCTTGAACTGCTCGTAGAGGATCCGCTCGTGCGCCGCGTGCATGTCGACGATCACCAGGCCCTGCGCGTTCTGCGCCAGCACGTAGATGCCGTGGACCTGGCCGAGCGCGAAGCCGAGCGGCTGCTGGTCGTGCGCGCCGTCGGCGGGCAGGCTGCCCGGCGTCGCGCCGAACGGTGCCGGGGCCGGCTCGGCCACGCCCGCGCTGCCGTCGCCGGCCTGGCCGTCCTTGCGGCCGAACAGGGCGTCGTAGAGCGCGAGCGGCTGCGCGACGGGCAGGGTGCCTTGCGTCATGCGCGACTGGCGCATCCAGGTGTTGCCCGAAACCGGGCGGGCGCTGCCGCCGCCAGCACCGCCACCGCCGAAACCACCGCCGCTGGAAGCACCAGCGCCGAAGCGGGAAGTACCAAAGCCGCCCGAGGCGCCGCCGCCGAAGCCGCCCGCACCATCGGCCGATGCCGTGCCGCCGGCCTCGCCGCTCACCTCGCCGCCTTCCGAGCCGGTGCCCGCGCCGAGCGGCGTGCGCTCGAACGAGGCCGGGCTGCCCGGCTGGGCCGGCGAGAGATGCGCGGCGTGCCCGCCCGCGGTGGTTTCCGGCGAGGCACCGGCGTGCCGCGCCAGCGCGCGCTGCACGGCATGGAACACGTATTGGTGGATCGAGCGCGAATCGCGGAAACGCACCTCGATCTTCGAAGGATGCACGTTCACGTCGACCGCCTCGGGCGGCAGGTCGAGGAACAGCACGTAGGACGGGTAACGATCGCCGTGCAGCACGTCCTCGTAGGCGGCGCGCACCGCGTGGGTCAGCAGCTTGTCGCGCACGAAGCGGCCGTTGACGAAGAAATATTGCTGGTCGGCGCGGCCGCGGCTGGCGGTCGGCAGGCCTGCGCAGCCATACACGGCCAGCGGCCCGGCGCTCTCGTCGAGCGGCAGGTGGGCGGTGGCGAAACCCTCGCCGAGGATCTTCGAGACACGCACCGCCGGTTCGCTGGCGTTCCAGTGCTCGACGGCACGGCCGTTGTGCAGCACCGAGATCGCCACCTCGGGCCGCGCCAGCGCCGCGCGGCGGATCATTTCCAGGCAGTGGCCGAATTCGGTCTGCTCGCTTTTCAGGAACTTTCGGCGCGCCGGCGTGTTGAAGTAGAGTTCGCGCACCTCGATGGTGGTGCCGCGCGTGCCGGCCGCGGGCGAGAGCGCGCCCGTGTCGGCGTCGATGCGGGTGGCGTGCGCGGCGTCCTCCGTGCGGCTGGTGATCGACATCTCGGCGACCGAGGCGATCGAGGCCAGCGCCTCGCCGCGAAAGCCCAGCGTGGCGACCGACTCGAGCTCGTGCAGCGAGCGGATCTTGCTGGTGGCATGGCGCATCAGCGCGAGCGGCAGCTCGTCGGCGGGAATCCCGCAGCCGTCGTCGGTGATCGAGATCCGTTTGACGCCGCCTTCCTCGAGCACGATGCGCAGGCTGCCGGCGCCGGCGTCGATCGCGTTCTCCAGCAGCTCCTTGACCACGGAGGCAGGGCGTTCGACCACCTCGCCGGCCGCGATCTGGCTGATCAGCTGGTCGGGCAGCGGCTGGATCGCGCGCAGCGGGCGCGGGCTGGGGGCGGGCGCGGCGGCGGGCTCGGCAGCGCTGGCGTCGTCGGCGGCGGAATCGGTGAATTCGGACATGCCGCGATTATAACGAGGCTGCCGCCGCCGCACCGGGCGCCGCCACCGGGGGCTTTTTTCACGGAACCCTCAGGTTCTTTCGGTATCATTCCGCGGTCGCGCCGCAGCCCGGCGCCATCGTTCCCGTCATGTCTCGAAATCGAAGGAAACGCATTTGGATACGCTGATTCACTTCTTCGGTCTGGTTCTGCACATCGATGCGTTCCTCGGCCAGTTCATCCGGCAATACGGCGCCTGGGTGTACCTGGTGCTGTTCCTGATCGTGTTCTGCGAAACCGGCCTGGTGATCCTGCCCTTCCTGCCCGGCGATTCGCTGCTGTTCATCGCGGGCGCCTTCGCGGCCTCGGGCGAGATGAGCCTGGCGGGGCTGATCGTGCTGCTGCTGGTGGCGGCCACCGCCGGCAATACCGTGAACTACCTGATCGGCCGCGCGATCGGGCCCAAGGTGTTCGATACGCACATCCCGGTGCTGGAGCGCTTCCTCGATCGCGCCGCGCTGCAGAAGACCCATGATTTCTACGAGCGCCACGGCGGCAAGACCCTGGTGCTGGCGCGCTTCATCCCGGTGGTGCGGACCTTCGCGCCCTTCGTGGCCGGCGTGTCGATGATGCGTTTCGCGCGCTTCCAGTTCTTCAACGTGGCCGGCGCGCTGCTGTGGGTGCTGCTGCTGGTGCTGCTCGGCTACTTCTTCGGCAACATCCCCTTCATCCGCCAGTACCTGAACGTGATCGTGCTGGTGGGGATCGGCGCGGCGGCCGTGCCGGTGCTGATCGGCGGCGTGTGGAAGCTGCTGCGCGGCCGCTCGGGCGCGCAGCGCGCGGGCGGCGGCCGCGGCTGAGCCCGCGCCCGTCAGCCGGGCCCCGGCGGCCTGCCGCGGCGGTACTCGAAACAACGCCCGCTCGTGGATCGAGCGGGCGTTGTCGTTTCCGCGGCGCCGCGGCGGGGTTCAGCCCGCCGTGCGCTGGATGGTCGGCGTTTCCGGCGTCGGGTAGCCGGCCTCGCGGAAGGTCTCGATGATCACGCGATGCGCGTCGCAATAGACCTGCCAGTAGGTGGCGGGCGGCGTGTTGGGACGCACGAACAGCAGCGGGCCCTCGGGGGTCAGCTGCAGGATGCCGATGTCGGGCGCGGGCGCCGACATCACGTTCGGGATCGCGGTGATCGCCGTGCGCAGCTTTGCGATCGCCTCGACAGGATCGACGCCGTTGGCGATCTTGGCGGTCAGGTCCACGCGCCGATGCGGCGTCGCGCTGTAGTTGGCGATGTTGTCCGAGAAGATCTTGTTGTTGCCGACGATGGTCACCACGTTGTCGCCGGTCAGGATGGTGGTGCTGAACAGGCCCAGCTCCTTGACGGTGCCGGTCACGCCGGCCGCCGCGATCGAGTCGCCGACCTTGAACGGGCGCAGCACCTGCAGGAACACGCCGGCCGCGAAGTGGGCCAGCAGGCCGCCCCAGGCGGTGCCGACCGCCAGGCCGATGCCGGCCAGCAGCGCCGCGAAGGAGGTGGTCTGCACGCCGAACACCTGCAGGATCGCGAGGATCAGCACGATCGTCAGCAGTACGCTGACCACCGAGGAGAGGTAGTAGGCGAGCGTGGTGTCGACCTTGCCGCTGCGCTGCACGAGCCGGCTCAGCAGGCGCGTGGCGAGGCGGATCAGCCAGCGGCCGACGATCCACAGCGCGATCGCGGCGATCACCTTGAGGCCGAAGTCGAGGCCGCGCGTCATCAGGAACTGCTGAGCGGTTGCGAGATCCAGCATGGGTTCTCCGGGGGAGGAATAGGGGCGCGACATGCGCCGGGCCGGCCTTTATACCTTGCCCGGCGCGCACGCGGCAAGCCGGCCGCGCCATCTCGCGCGGGCCGGCGCCAGCGCCGCGCATGCCGCTTCAGCCGCGGTGGAAGTGATTGCCGTTGTTGCCGTTGCGCGGCGCGCGCGGCACAAAGGGGAACTGCGCGACCTCGCCGTGGCGCGAGACGATCGCGGTGCTTTCGGGAATCTCCTCCCAGGCGTCGGGCAGGTCGACCAGCGGCTCGGAGAGTACCAGGAAGCCGTCGTCGCCGACCGCGGCGATGCGCGGATCGTCGGGATAGAGCTCGTGCAGATGGCGAAACGAGGTGCTGTGGAACAGCGTGCGCGACTGGTGCTCGCTGGAGTAGCGCACCGCCACCACCTGCTCGCCGTCGGTGGCGCAGACGGTCATGTTGATCGGTTGCGCCACGCCGTGCCGGGCCGCGGTTTCCTCGATGAGGCCGGCCATCCGCTCCAGCGCCGGCAGCGGCGTGTGTTCCAGCCCGAAGGTCAGTGCCAGGTGGAACATCACTTCGGAGTCCGTCGAGCCCTCGACCGAGGGGAACAGCGCGGGATCGATGCGCATCATCAGGTCGTGGCGCAGCCGGTGGTAGCGCCGGATCAGGCCGTTGTGGACGAACAGCCAGCGGCCGTGGCGGAACGGGTGGCAGTTGCTTTCCTGGATCGGCGTGTCGGTGGCGGCGCGGATATGCGCGACGAAGTGCGGCGAGTGGATCGCGCGCGCGGCCTCGCGCAGGTTGCGATCGTTCCAGGCGGGGTGGACCGAGCGGTAGCGGAACGGGATCTCGTCCGGGCGGCCGTACCAGCCGATGCCGAAGCCGTCGCCATTGGTGGTGGTGGCGCCCAGGCGCGAGTGCAGGCTCTGGTCGATCAGTGAATGACGGGCGCGGAACAGGACGGTTTCCAGCGGGATCGGGTTACCGGTGTAGGCTAGCCAGCGGCACATGGGGCGCTCCTGCGGAAAGTGGGCGGAGGTCGGGCGGCGTCGCTCGAGGACGCTCACGGGAGCATAGTGGAAAACGGCATCGATCATCGGCCGGGGCAGGCATCGCGGCCTGCCCCGGCTTGCGGGTGATGTCGTCGCCCGGCGTGAACTCGTCCGTCGAGGCGATGTCGAACGGCGTCCTGTCGAGTCGATCGCAAGCCCGAGCCCGTCGACACCAAATCGAAGCGGCTGGAACCGGGGCAGGGTACATGCGCGAACTGTCATGCCGCTCGCGTAAGGTGGTCGATTCGACGTGATCTATTGTGGAGCGGGTCCATGACGTCATCGAAAAGTCTCGGTCTGCTGGTCATTGTCATCGCGCTGCTGGTGTCGTGGCGCGGCGCATGGGCCGACCTTGCCGGCGAAGACGCGGCGTCTGCCTCGGCGCACGGCGAGGTTTCCGAACGCCTGATGTTTCGAAACCCCGGTGCCGGCGCAGTGGCGCGGTCGGTGCAGGGCAAGTTGCAGGACATCGTCGACGTCGCCGATTTCGGTGCGCGCTGCGACGGCGTGAGCGACGACACGGCAGCCATCAACGCGGCGTTGAAATATGTCGGCTCCAAGGGGCCCGGTACCGTATGGCTGCTCGACAAGAAGGCACCTTGCCGGATCTCGGCAACGCTCACCGTTCCGGCCGGCGTGACGCTCAATGGCGGGCGCGGGCAACGTGCCGGCCTGTCGGCGCGCCTGCCGAACCTGAACCCGATGATTGCGTTGGCGGGTGACGGCGCGTCGATCCGGGGCATCTATATCAATGCCGGCGCGGCAGGCGCGAATACGAGCGGTACGGCGATCGCGATGTCGAACGTGGTGGGCGCATCGATCGACGATGTCTACCTCGAGTCGCCGTTCATCGGCATCGATCTGAACGGTAACCAGGCACGGCTTTCCAACTCGATCGTCAACGGGATTCGAGGCCGTGGGAGCATCGGCATCCGTGTCGGCGCGGCGACGACCTGGGCCAGGACGGTCGATGCCCGGGTTCTGCATACCTCGGTCATCAGCGCCGCCGATGCGCCGGCCGACGCCGACCTGCTGGTGCTGGATGCCGGCGGCCTGATCGTCGAGAGCTCCGACATGCTTTGGGCGAAAGTCGGCACCCTGATCGCACCCGGCGAGAATCAGCACGTGCTCTGGGGCAGCTTCAGCAATACCTATGTCGGCGACACGAACGCCCAATACGCCTTGAGGATCGAACCGGCCTCGAGCCGGGCGAGCGTCTACGGCATCCAATGCAACGGCTGCTGGACGGCCTCGGCAGGCACCGACAATATCTTCATCGGCAATGCCAACCATGGAAAGCTTGCCGCGATCTATTTCAACGGTCTGCGAAACTACGCTGCCCGGGGCAACGGCGCGCGCCTGAGCGGCGGTTCGTTCATCACCTTCGATGCCAGCCACTTCTGCGGCAACGGTTCGGGGCAGGCCAATATTCTTGTCGATGCGCCTGTTTCCCGCCTGATGGTGCGCAACTCCGAACTGGGGGCGCAATGCGGGGGCCTGTTCGACACGCGGCCGCGTTTCGGCATCCTGTTGAAGGACCGCGTCGATGGGGCATCGATCGTCGGCAATGACTTCACCGGACCGCTCGAGGCGGTCGGCGGCGCGCCGGTCGGCAACAGTGTCGTCGCCGACAATATCGGCCTCGACAACGGGCCCGTCCATGTCGCCGCGGCATCGAGCATCTCGGTTGGCGCGATGTCCGTCGCGTCGATATCGGGAACGGCGCCGATCCGGGAGATCCTGCCTGCATGGGCCGGCCGCAGCCTTCGATTGATCACCACCGACGGCGCCGTCGCATTCGCGCCCGGCGGTAATATTTGTGCCGGCTACCGATCGACCCGCGACGTGCCGGTCGATGCCTACTACGATGGGCGCTGCTGGTACCTGAAATAGCCAGGGCGCGACGTGCGCCGCGCCCTGGCTGATTCCGTCGACGCAGCGCGTCGGTGGGGCTACTTCGGCGCGCGGCCGTAGGTGTCCTCGAAGCGCACGATGTCGTCTTCGCCGAGATAGGCGCCCGATTGCACCTCGATCAGCTCGAGCGGGATCTTGCCCGGATTCGTCAGTCGATGCGTTGCGCCGAGCGGAATATAGGTGGATTGATTTTCCGTCAGCATGATTTCCTTGTCGCCGTTCGTGACGAGCGCGGTGCCCTTGACGACGATCCAGTGTTCCGCGCGATGGTGGTGCATCTGCAGGCTCAATTGCGCGCCCGGCTTGACCACGATCCGCTTGACCTGGAAGCGCTCGCCCTGGTCCAGCCCCTCGTAGTCGCCCCACGGGCGCAGGACCCGGCGATGCGTGACCGACTCGTGGCGTCCCGAGGCGTTGAGCCATTCGACCACCTTCTTGACCTCCTGGGTCTTGTCCCGGTGCGCCACGAGCACGGCATCGGCGGTCTCGATGATGACCAGGTCGTCGACCCCGATCGCCGCCACCATGCGGTGCTCGGCACGGATGTAGGAACCCCGCGTGCCATGTGCGTAGACATCGCCGAGCCGCACATTGCCATCGTCGTCATGCTCGGCGATGTCGGCCAATGCACTCCATGAGCCGATGTCGTTCCAGCCGAGCCTGGCGGCGGCCACGACCGCCGCGCGATCCGTTTTTTCCATCACGGCATAGTCGATCGAGAGGTTCGGGCATGCGCCGAAGGTCTCGGCATCGAGCCGGATGAAATCGACGTCCCGCCTGGCGGATTCGACCGAGCGCTCCGCCTGGATCGCGATTTCCGGCGAATGGCGCTTCAATTCCTCGAGATAGGTCGAGGCTTTCAGCATGAACATCCCGCTGTTCCAGTAGTAGCCGCCGTCCGCGATGAAACGCTCGGCAGTCGCCATGTCCGGTTTCTCGACGAAGGCCGCGACCTCGTAGACCGAGCTGCCCGCCTGGATTTCGCGTCCGCGGCGGATATAGCCGAAGCCCGTGTGCGCCTCCGTCGGCTCGATGCCGAAGGTGACGAGATGCTGGTCGGCCGCGATCCGCGCGGCTTCGGTCGCGACGGCCGCGAATGCCGCCTCGTCCTGGATCACATGGTCCGACGGCAGCACGAACAGCAGGGCGTCGGGCGAGTCCTGCAGGGCGAGCAGGGCGGCGATGGCGATCGCCGGCGCGGTGTTGCGCCCGACCGGCTCGAGCACGATCGATGCAGGGCTGACGCCCACCTGGCGGAGTTGCTCGGCGACCAGGAAGCGCTGTTCCTCGTTGGTCACGACGATCGGTTGGGCGATCGTCGGAATGCCGGAGAGCCGAAGCGCGGTCTGCTGGACCAGCGTGGTCTCTCCCGTCAGCTTCAGATATTGCTTGGGGTAGCCGCCGCGAGACATCGGCCAGAGGCGCGTGCCGCTGCCGCCACACAGAATTACCGGATGAATCATAGAGTTGCTCCAGGATGAAGAACTTTGGTCTCATCGACCAGCCTGCCGAGCCGGCCATGTTGTAATGAATCGTGATTTTGCGCGCAGGATCGCGTTACGGTTGCGACTCGTATGTTTCCTGATGTATCCATTCTCGCCATCGCCAGGTCGCGTGACGCAAGGCGTTCCGACTCCAGCGAAACAGCTTCAGCCAGTGGCGCCGCCGGCTGGCGCGCAGCTTCCGGATAGGGCGACCGGCAGCGGGCGCGAGCTGGTTGACGATCGCCTCCGGGGTCGTGAAGAGTTTCAGCTTCCAGTCCCAGTAGACGGGGTAGCGCAACAGCACGCCCGCCACCAGCATATCGAGTGTCAATACGCGTTCTCGGCGCGGCTGGTTCAGGGCATCGTCGGTGAGGCCCCAACCCGCGTAGAACGGCAATCCGTACGTATGCACCGTCTTGCCCCGCAGTAGCGCTTCGAATCCCGACAGCGACGACAGCGTGTGGACTTCGTCGGCGCGGTCGATCAGGGAAATCAGATCGGAGTCGGTGTCGACGAGATCGGCGCCGCGTCCGATTTCGACGAGGCCGTTGCGGTTGCCCGACATCACGTCGGGATGCGGCTTGTAGACCACGAAGGCATCGGGGCGTCTGGCGCGCACCTCGTCGAGTAGCGCCTGCGCTGTCGAGATGCGGCCGGTTCCAAGGCGAATCGACGCGTCGTCGGCGACCTGGCCCGGCACCAGCACGACCGGTTTGTCCCCGGGGACGGTCCAGCCAGGCGCCCGGCGCCCGAGGTTGTATTTGGTCAGTCCGGCGCGCACGATCGATTCGCGCAGACGACGCGCGCGTGCCAGCTCCACCTGGTCGAACCTCGCCGTGTTCAGGATGACGTTCAGTTCATTGGGACGTGTCGCGTCGAAATAGATGCCCAGGCGGTCGATGACCTGGCTGCAGGGCGGCGACATATCGGAGCCGAGGCCGCTCGAATGGAGGAAGCCGTCTTCGATCCTGACATGCCTCACGCCCGGTTCGAGCCCGGGTGCCTCGCGTCCACCCCAGATCGCGGCGCATTCCGTCTCCAGCACCTGGCTGCCGTGCGCGGTCCATCTCAAGGCACCGCCGCCGGCGGTGAGGTACGGCGTGGCGAAGTGCCGTTTCCACCACTGGAAGGCGACACCGGCGACGGGTGCCAGATCCGCGTAGCGCCCCGCGACGTCGTGCTGCAGCGCGATGCAGTCCAGCACGACGTCCAACGTACCCTGGTGATGCGTTTGGGGATCGAGGTAGTCGGATGTCCTGAGGAAGACGGCGTCGAAGAGGTTCGCCAGGTCCGGCTTCCTGGTTCGGGGGGGCTGTTCGATGTGGTCGTCGGTCAAGCCCCAGCCGGCATAATAAGGCGTGCCGAATACGTGCACCCGTGCGCCCGCCAGCAAGGCGCCCATGCCTTCCGATGCTTCGAGCACATAGACGACATCGACCCGCGCGACGGCCTCGCGCAGGGAGTGCACGACATCCAGTTTCCTCACGTCGGCGGGGAGATGCGCCAATTCGGACAACCACCGGCCAGTCCCCGTGTCGGCGGACTGCAGCGTCCAGTACTCGGCGTCGGGATGGGCTGCCCGTGCGGCATCCGCCATTGCGCGAAAGCGGTCGATGCGTTCGCGCTTACCCGCGCGCGCGTCGATCCGCGATTTGGCGCGTTCGTCAATGAGCAACACACGAGGAGGCGGGGACGGGCGATGCCAGTCGACGGGCAGGGGCGCGATTCGCGTGCGAACATGCAGGGCGTCGACCTCGACGACACGCGACATCAGTCGGCGAAGTTCGGCAGGCGCCAGGCTGCACGACGACGAGCCCAGTGCCGCATCGATGGACCTGATCAGCGCTTGTTGCTCGTCCTGCGTGTCGGCGATGCGAAACCGCGACAAGGCCGGTCGATTGTTCCGACGGCTGGCAAGGATCGGTCCGCGGTGCCCGGCTGGGCGCCTGCCGGATGAGGCGGCATGGAATAAGGCATGCTGGCCGGGATTTCGCCGTGTCGGTGCCGGATTCATTCGAACAAGGAAGCAATAAACCGGTCGACGTGCTGAAAATGATCGGACCAGGTCGGCGGCTCGAAACTGGCGATGCGAGAAAGTTGCGACGCCCGTTCGGGACTGTCGACTTCCGTGTAGGCCCGGATCCGCGCGAGCCAGCCTCGGCCGTCGAGCGGATCGAGATAATCCGGTATCTCCGAGGCGATCTCGTGAAAAACCGCCAGGTCGCTGGCGATGACGGGAACGCCCGCCATCAGCGCTTCCACCAGCGGCATGCCGTAGCCTTCCACGAACGAAGGAAACAACAGGGCGCGCGCATGTTGCAGCAGTGTATGCAGGCGCTCGTCGCTGCAGTTCGTTTCCTCGACGACGACGCCCTTCAGCGGTGCGCACCGCTCGAGCATGTCCACCACGTTTTCACATTCCCATCCGCGGCGGCCGACGATCACGAGCTTGGGCGCGGCGCTGCCGAGCTGCTCCACCAGCCGTCGCCAGACATGGAGCAGCAGCCAGTGGTTCTTGCGCGGCTCGATGGTGCCGAGCATCACGAAATAGGGGGAGGTGAATTCGCTGGCCCGGCTCGGGCCGGGCGTGATGCCGGGTGCCAGCTTCGCGACCACGCTCGGCGGCAGCGTCAGCGAGGCGCTGGCCGCTTCGGCCGCGAGCGCGTCGAGGGTGGCGCGCGAATTGGCGATCAGCCCGCCGGCATGGCGAATCGCCATGTGGACGCGGCGCCGGTGCTGGGCGTCGACGCCGGGACGGCAGTACTCGGCATGGGTCAGCGGGATCAGGTCATGGATCATGAAGACCGGGCGTATCGCCCGTCTGTTCATCCACGTGTAATAACGCGCGTGCTCGATGCCGTTATGGCTGGTATGCAGGAGCACGCCGGGAGAGCGGCGCGGACCCAGCCAGTTGCCGAACGAGCCGAGCCGCGGCAGGGAACGTGATTGCCGGGCGCGGCTGCCGGACAGCAGCATGTCGAAGATGCGCCGCGATTCGTCTCGCGAGAGGACGCGCACGAAGCCCGCATGGCTGAATACGGCCTGGGCGTCGGCGCCGTATCTTTCGATGTAAGCCAACCCGACTCTGTCAACGCCGGTCGGCAGCAAACCTTTCGATAGCCGGGACATCAGACGGGTTACATCGAGAAATATTTTTAACACTATCGAAACGTCGCTATGTTAAAAGGCTGCAGTCGTTGTGATTGTTCGGGCTGCTTGTTGCTTCGGCGAGGGCCTTGTATCGCGGGCCGAGCCGGTTTGGCGCGCGAATTCCTTCGCTGCTCTTGTTGACCCGACACTAATCCCATAAAGTGATGGAGTTTTTCGGCCGCGTGTCCCGGGTTTGCCGGCCTGCCGTCCGACAGCCTGTATTTCGCGGATCGGAGGCAAGTGTCAAACATCGTGCGGGCGGAGAATAGTACGTCTGGGCGCACCTTTGCGCCATCGAATTCGTGATTGCCACCGTAACTGGAAAC
Source organism: Burkholderia sp. Ax-1720 (assembly GCF_011753035.1). Lineage (NCBI taxonomy): Bacteria > Pseudomonadati > Pseudomonadota > Betaproteobacteria > Burkholderiales > Burkholderiaceae > Burkholderia > Burkholderia sp. Ax-1720. Next base: position 14,218 of record NZ_VWWK01000036.1, read on the forward strand.
GACATGCCTCGCACCGCAATGAGTCGTCAGTTTTACTGATAAAGGATGGTAAGCGTATATTTGTCCGAAGAAATGGCTTCGTAATTGTGACAGTATCGAAATTGCTTGCGTCTATTGCCTTGGCGTTTTCTTAGTCTAACTCTGTACGACAACGTGCGACCATCCGTAAAGCCTACAATTCAATCCTCCTCGAAAATGCACCGCGTCTTTCGCAGTACCTTTCAGTTTGTATTTGCTGGGTGCGCGGTTCTGATTGCAGGATGTTCCAGTATCCCGACCTCGGGTCCCAGTCGTTCCCAGATCGATGCGGCCGCTCAGGCCAGCAGCCCGTCCGGTGCCGCGCCGATCCAGATCGTCGACATCACCGATGCGGTCGCGCGCCAGCTCTTCACCGAGCGCAAGCAGGGGGATTTCTCGTCGCTCCTCGGTGGGGACGTCAGCTATCGCCAGCAGCTCGGCGTTGGCGACACGATCGAGGTGTCGATCTGGGAGGCCCCGCCGGCGACGCTGTTCGGCGTCGCGCAGACGTCCGACTCGAAGGCAGGCGCGACCAACGCCAGGGTGACGGTGTTGCCGGACCAGACCATCGACGGTGACGGCACCATCAATGTTCCGTTCGTCGGGCCGGTCAAGGCGGCGGGCCGCACCCCGGTGCAATTGCAGCGCGATATCGCGGCACGCCTGAAGAACATCGCCCACGATCCGCAAGTCCTCGTCAAGCTCTCCCACAACGCCACCTCGTACGTCACGGTGGTCGGCGATGTGGTGCGCAACGACCGAATGCCCTTGTCGGCACGGGGAGAGCGCGTGCTCGACGCGCTTGCCACGGCGGGCGGCGTGCGGCAGTCCGTCGACAAGATCACGATCCAGGTGACGCGCGGGGACCAGATCGCATCCTTGCCGCTCGCTACCGTGATCAAGGACCCTCGACAGAACGTACCGCTGCGTGCCGGCGATGTCGTGACGGCGTTGTTCCAGCCCTATAGCTTCACCGCGCTCGGGGCGACCGGCAAGAACGAGGAGGTCAACTTCGAGGCCCAGGGCATCACGCTCGCGCAGGCGCTGGCGCGGGCCGGGGGGCTGCAGGATTCCCGTTCCGATGCACAGGGCGTCTTTATTTTCCGTTTCGAGGGCGCGGATGCACTGTCATGGCCGTCATCGCCGGTGCGTACCACCGCTGACGGGCGCGTGCCGGTCGTTTATCGGCTCAACCTGCGTGATCCGAATGCGTTCTTTGTTGCTCAGGATTTTATGATCGACAACAAGGATCTGCTTTATGTCTCGAATGCGCCGGTTGCCGAACTGCAGAAGTTTCTCAATCTGATTTTCTCCGTGGCCTATCCGGTTACGACGACCGTCCAGACTTATCGTTAAGGCAATTCGTCAATGCGCCCGGATTGCATCGGAGGCGCAGGCGCCGACGGTGCGACGGCGGCATGCGAGGGTATCGATCGATGCCTTGGCGCGTGCCGCCGTCTGTTCGACTCATTCGGATCTTTGAACCTGTTCTCTACATGCACCGATCGGCGGCGCGTCGATCGCGGGCACATCGACAGATGATCACCTCATACGCACAAAATTTCGAAGACGTAATGCTGTGGCGTGCCTTGAAGGGCGTCCAGCATGGCTTCTATATCGACGTTGGAGCGCAGGACCCGCATGTCGATTCGGTAAGCAAGCTGTTTTACGAACAGGGCTGGCGCGGGGTTCACGTCGAGCCGAGCGTCCATTACGCGGACGCCCTGCGGCAGGCGCGCCCCGATGAAGTGGTGATTCAGGCCGCGGTGGCGGCCAGCCACGAGGTCCTGCATTTCTACGAGTTTCCCGGCACCGGGATTTCGACCGCGGTGGACAGCATTGCCGCCCGGCATCGCGAGGCGGGCTACCGCGATCGGCCGGTCGATGTGCCTTGCATCAAGCTGTCGTCGATCTTCGAGCGGTATGCGGACCGGGAGATCCACTGGCTGAAGATCGATGTCGAGGGATTCGAGCGGGAAGTGCTCGACAGTTGGGGGCAGAGTGCCACCCGGCCCTGGATCGTGGTGGTGGAGAGCACCTTGCCGCTGACGCAGATCGACCGTCGCGATCTGTGGGAATCGGTTCTTGTCGAACGTGGCTATTGTGCCGTCTATTTTGATGGCCTAAATAGATACTATGTGTCGTCGGCGCATCCGGAGTTGAACGAAGCCTTCCAGGCGCCGCCCAATGTATTCGACGATTTCGCCCTGGCGGGCGATGCCAACGCGCCGTTTCACCGCGGCATTCTCGAGCGCGACAAGCGCGAACTCGCGGAGGTGATCGAGAAGCACGAACGTGCCGAGGCGACCAGCCAGGCATCGATTCGTGAATTGACGGCGCGCATCGACGAACTCGACCGGATGGGCGAGACGCGCGATGCCGCGGCTCGTTCCGAACTGGCCGCGCTCGAGAGCCTGATGCGCGAGCGCGAGCAGCTGTGGGATGCGCGCGTCAAAAGCCAGGCGGCGCGCTATGTGCTCACTCGCAGCAAGCTGCGGGAGAGCACCCGGCATCTCGACCGGCTGGAGGGCGAGATCGGGCAGCGTATGTCGCGGCTGGCCGAGAGCGTCGACGCCAATCTGCGAGTGCAGGAAAACGCCCGCGCCGATCTCGGCGATCTGTTCGACGAGGCTCGGCAGGTCCGGCACCAGGTGCTGGAGGGCGTGGGAAGAATCGAGTCTCTCCTCTCGGTTCGCGAGGGCGAGCGCGCCGAATTCGATCGCAAGCTGGAAAGCTCGCTGAAGACGTCGAACGATACGCTGCTGCAGATCGCGGCCGATAACGAGCGCATCTCGCAACTGGTGAAGAGCGCGCACGATCAGGCGGCGAGGCAGGAGCGGTTCGCACTCGACCAGGTCCTGCGCATGGGGGAGCGGCTGGATGTGCGGATCGCCGCCTTGTCGCGAGAGTATGTCGAATTGCAAAAGCAGTTCGGGGTGCGCGAACGGATGTGGTCCAATCGTCTGGATCAGGCCGGCCTCGACAGGGCCAGGCAGATGCAGGCCTCGTTGCGCAGCGCACGCCTGGAGCGCGCCGAGCTGAGCGCCCGGCACGAACGGCAGCTCGACGCCTTGCGCGAGACAGGCGAGCAGCAGGTGGCGGAACTCGAGCGGCGCGCGGCACGTGGCGAGACCTTGGGACGGCGGCGAATTGCCAGACTGCAGGCTCGACATGCCGCCGAGCTCGATATCTATCGCCGCGCGGCGCTTTCGTTCGCGCGGCGCAATGCCGAATTCTTCTGGGAAGGGCATCGGTTCGGGCGCTCGGGCCGAGCTGCCGGCGTGCCGGCCCGGCAGGCCGCATCGGCTTGGAGTCTTCCCGAAATCGACGCGCTGCTGCCGATGCCGAGCGGCGGGCTCGTCTCCGTAGAGGCGTCTAGCGAAAAGGGTGTGGGTGGGATGAAGATGGCGAAGATAATCTTTCAACCGGAGTTCGTGGTTCGCGCGGACCAGAAATATCGTCTCGACGATTTTCTGTCCCTGCATGACAGGGATTTCGTGCGTGCCGCCTATGTCGGGCTGCTCAAGCGTGCACCCGACGAATGGGGCGAGCGGCATTACCTGTCGAGGGTTCGGGCCGGTGTCAGCAAGGTTCGAATCCTGTCCGACATCGCCAGGTCCGAAGAAGCAAGACAATACGCGGTCGAGGTCGCGGGACTTCGTTCCGCGGCGACGGTGGAGAAGATCTTCGCGATCCCGGTGCTCGGCGGCCTGATTCAGGGCGTGTGTTTCCTCGGCCAGATCAATCGCCATCTTCGCGATCTGCGCGCTCTCGAGAATCACATGGTGCGCATGGGGGAGGAAATGCAACATCGCTACCGGCTTCGCGTCGACCAGTCGGACGAGTCTCGCCACACGGGGAAAAGTGAATGAAGATCCTGACACTCAGCACCTATCCGATCGGCACGCCTGCCCATGGCGGCCAGCATCGACTCTCGAACATCGTGCGATCGTTGCGCGAGGCGGGGCATGAAGTACAGGCCGCCGGCGTGCTCGGAAGCGACCAGTACGCGGCGGAGGAGTACTTTTGCGAGTATCCGGGCCATGCCCAGATGGGACGCTACATCAGGAATCCATTGCTGATGGAGGATTGGGCGATCGGCAAGCTGTATGCGGATGACGACGACGCCTATCGCCAACTCGCGGCGCATATCGATCCCGCACCGGATCTGATCTTCGTCGAGAACCCGTGGTTGTTCGATTTCGCGAAGCGCTACGTGCTCGAGAACCGGTTGACCGAGACCAAGCTCTTCTACGGCTCGGAAAATATCGAGCACCGCCTTCGGCATGAAATCGCCCTCAAGTACCTGAGCGTCGAGGAGGCGGAGACGGCGCGACGCCTGATTCTCGAGACCGAACTGGTGACGCTCAGGAATGCGGATGGTGTATGCGCGGTGTCGCGCGACGACCTCGCATGGGTGCAGTCGCACACCTCGGCGAAGTGCGTGCTGGCTCAGAACGGCGTGGCGCGTCGCGTCACGACCGATGAGGGGATCGAGCAGGCCAACCGCATCATCCAGCATCGCAAGGCCGCCATACTTTGCGCCTCGGCCCATCCACCGAACATCTCGGGTTTCTACGACATGTTCGCCGGTGGCATGGGCTGCTTCGCGCCGGACGAGTCGCTCGTGCTGGTCGGCGGAATCGGTCCCTTGATCGCCGCGGATTCCCGCTTTGCGCGAACTGCGGGCCTGAGCCGATCGGTGATCGCCGCGGGCGTGGTGAGCGATGCTTGTCTGCAAGGACTGCTGACGGTCGCCCACGCCGTGATCCTGCCGATCACGCATGGCGGCGGCACCAACCTGAAGACCGCCGAAGCGCTGTGGGCGGGCCGGCACGTCGTCACGACCTCGGTCGCCCTGCGTGGTTTCGAAAGCTTCCGCGACGCGCGCGGTGTCAATGTGGCGGACGACAGCGGCGCCTTCCTGTCGTCGCTGCGGAATGTCATGGCGGCCGCGCCTTTGCAACTGAGTCGCGAGGAACAGTCCCGGCGCACCTCGGTGCTCTGGGACGACACCTTGACGGACCTGGTGGCCGCGATCGGCGATTTCGACCGATCATCGAATGGCGAATCCGCCTCGAAGCGTCAGCTGCACGCACTCAAGTAAATCCTGTCCCCAGGAAATGTCATCGATTGGGCACGGCCGACGCTGGCGGTCGCGAAAACAAAGGTGAAGTATGTCGGATAAGAACAAGCCGCTGATCTGGATGAACGTGACGACCAGTGCGAACTGGAATCGTCCGCCGGTTGGCATCGTCCGTGTCGAGCAGGCGATCTGCCACGAACTCGAACGGCTGTATGGCAAGGATCGTTTCAGGAAATGCGTCTGGCGGGACGGGCAGTTCGTCGAATGGACGGGCGCGCGGGCCGAGCGTACGCCGGATTTCGACGATGCGATCGACATGATGCTGCCGAAAACGGAATCGTTCGATCTGTCGCGGCAGTTCCTGTTTCGCGCGCTCGAGCGATTCGGGCGCAAGAAGTCATCCGGCGGCGTGGATGACGGTGCCTCGGTGACGCTCGAATTGCCGGTCGCCGCGAGCGAGCAGTATCGCCTGTCGCCGTCGGCCGGCGATATCCTGGTTTCGATCGGCCTGGACTGGGACCAGTCGTATTCGTCCCATTTCTACGCGCTGAACAAGAAGCACGGGGTGCGCGTCATCACCTGTTGCTACGACCTGATTCCGGTGCTGTTTCCGCAGTACTGCGTGGGCGATGTCGCGAGTCGCTTCAAGGAGTATTTCAACGCCTTGTCGTGGGGGTCCACGGCCGTGCTGTGCATCTCCGAACAGACTCGCAAAGACTATCTCGAATTGTGCGAAAAGATCGGTTCGCCGATGCGGCCGGCCCACGTCATTCCGCTCGGGGACAATGTGCCGAGCGGGCGAGGCGGCGTGGGGGCGGAAGTGCAGGCGGTATTGCGCAAGCCGTTCATCCTGTTCGTCTCGACCATCGAGCGCAGAAAGAATCACGAGGTGCTGTATCGCGCCTACCACCAGCTCTGTCGCGAAGGCCACGCCGATCGCCTGCCGAAGCTGGTATTCGTCGGCATGCCGGGCTGGGGTGTCGGCGATCTGCTGAAGGACATCGAGCTCGATCCGCTCACGCAGGACCTGATCGTCCAGCTCAATCATGTGAGCGACGAGGAACTGATGCAGCTTTATCGGAATACGCTGTTCTTTGCCTATCCGTCGTTGTACGAAGGATGGGGCCTGCCGGTCGGCGAGGCGCTGGCGATGGGCAAGGCCGTGCTGAGTTCCGACCAGGGCTCCTTGCCGGAAGTCGGCGGTGACCTGGTGCGCTACCTGCCTGCCTGGGACGTGCGTGCCTGGGCCGACGCCATCCTGGACTGGTGCACCTCTCCCGACGCTATCGCCAGGATCGAGCAGCGCGTCAAGCGCGAATATCGTGTGCGCACCTGGGCGGATACCGGCAAGGTCGTGAAGAAGGTCATCGACCAGATCCTGGCCGAGGACGATTCCCGGTCGATCGTGATCTATCCGGGCCACGATTGCAGCACCCAGATCGGCACCCACGTCGGCTCGGCCTTGAGAGGCAGCGGCAAGGAAGGGTTCCTGATGTTTGGCCCGCACAATGCCATCGCTTCGGGCAAGTACAAGGTCAGGCTCTTCGGCATGGCCGACCCGGATAACGATGCGAACCTGCTGATCGACTTCGTCGGCGGCGGCGGACAGCAGAATTTCTGGCGCGGCGAAGTCGCGTTCCCGAAGTCCCTCGACGAGTCGGAGGTGATGGTGGTCGAGTTCGATATCGACGTCGGCAGGGCCGTCGACGATTTCGAGCTTCGCTGTATCGACCGCGGCAGTTTTGCCAAGCTCACGAAGCTCGAGATTTCTCGCTCGCGAACGGGGCACACGCATTGACGCTTTGCTGTCAAAATATTCGATTGATCAAATTTGCTAGGAATGGGTGAGAAAATGAGTGCCACAGCGGTCATTACCGGTATTACCGGCCAGGATGGTGCGTACCTCGCGGAGCTGCTGCTTGGCAAGGGATACGTTGTATACGGCACGTATCGCCGTACCAGTTCGGTCAACTTCTGGCGTATCGAGGAGTTGGGTATCGACAAGCACCCGAATCTGCATCTGGTCGAATACGATCTGACGGACCTGAGCGCGAGCATTCGCCTGCTGTCCAGCACGAAGGCGACCGAGGTCTACAACCTGGCGGCGCAGAGCTTCGTGGGCGTGTCGTTCGATCAGCCGGTGACGACGGCCGAGATCACCGGTATCGGACCGCTGAACCTGCTCGAGGCGATCCGGATCGTCAATCCCGCGATCCGTTTCTACCAGGCCAGCACGTCCGAAATGTTCGGCAAGGTCCAGGCGATTCCGCAGATCGAGAGCACGCCGTTCTACCCGCGCAGCCCGTATGGCGTCGCGAAGCTCTATGCCCACTGGATCACGGTCAACTACCGCGAGAGCTACGGCATCTTCGGCAGCAGCGGCATTCTCTTCAACCACGAATCGCCGCTTCGCGGCCGCGAGTTCGTGACGCGCAAGATCACCGACACGATGGCCAAGATCAGCCTGGGCAAGCAGGACGTGCTGGAGCTCGGCAACCTGGATGCGAAGCGTGACTGGGGTTTTGCCAAGGAGTACGTGGAGGGTATGTGGCGCATGCTGCAGGCCGACAAGCCCGATACCTACGTGCTCGCGACGAACCGTACCGAGACGGTCCGCGATTTCGTCTCGATGGCCGCGCGTGCGGCGGGTTTCGATCTCGCCTGGGAAGGGCGCGACGCCGCCGAGACGGGCATCGACACGAAGTCGAACAAGGTGATCGTGAAGATCAACGAAAAGTTCTATCGGCCGGCCGAGGTCGAGCTGCTCATCGGCAATCCCGAGAAGGCTCGCCAGGAGCTGGGCTGGGAGCCGAAGACCACGCTCGAATCGCTGTGCGAGATGATGGTGGAGGCCGACATCCGTCGCAACCAGGCCGGCTTTTCCTTCTGATCGATGGCGAAGATACTGATCACGGGCATTGCCGGCTTCACGGGCCGGCATCTCGCTCGCGAGCTGATGGAGCAGGGGCACGAGGTCTGCGGCCTGGCGCATCGGCAGCTCGCCGATACGCCCTGGCCGGTGCGGGTCTGCGACCTGCTCGATGCCGATGCGCTGACCGGGCTCATGCGCGAGACGCGGCCGGACATCGTCATGCATCTGGCCGCGATCGCCTTCGTCGCGCATGGCGACGTCGGGGAGATCTACAAGACCAACGTGGTTGGTACGCGCAATCTGCTGGCCGCGATCGATGGTGCGCAGATCCGGCCGAAGTCGGTGCTGTTGGCCAGTAGTGCCAATGTCTACGGCAATGCCGAGGCCGAGCTCATCGACGAGTCGGTGGCCACCTCGCCCGCCAACGACTATGCCGTCAGCAAGCTGGCGATGGAATACGCGGCGCGCCTCTGGTTCGACAAGCTGCCGATCGTGATCACCCGCCCGTTCAATTACACGGGCGCCGGGCAGCACGAGAATTTCCTGATCCCGAAGATCGTCGCGGCCTTTCGCCGGCGCCTGCCGGTCCTCGAGCTCGGGAACCTGCACGTGGTGCGCGATTTTTCCGACGTCAGGATGGTGGCGCGCGCCTATTCGCGCCTGGTGGCGGGCGGTTTCGAGGGCGAGGTGTACAACGTCTGTTCGGGCGTCGGTCATTCGCTCAACGACATTCTCGAGATGATGGTCGAGCTGACCGGTCATCGGCCGGAAATCCAGGTCAATCCCGCTTTCGTCAGGAAGAACGAAGTCCATCGGCTGGTCGGCAGTCACGCACGGCTGACCAAGGCGATCGGGCCGATCGAGGCCCTGCCGATTCTCGAGACCCTGCGTTGGATGCTCGACGACCAGGGCGGTGGCGGGTCGGTGGCGGCTTGAAGCTGATTTTCGACGTGGATGCGATCATCCCGCCCTTGTCGGGGATCGGTCGCTACGCCTGGGAGCTCGCCCGTTATTTCATCCAGCATGAAGAGCGCTTCGACGACCTGCGGTTCCACTTCCAGGGAAACTGGGTCGACGACCGGCAGGCGCTGGGCGCAGGCAGCCTGCACGGGCTGCGGCCGGTGCTCGGCCGCCATGCGAAGCTCTACAAGTCGCATCGCCGCATCGCGCGCTGGGCGATTCATCGCGCGATGCGGCGCCATCGTTTTCATTCGCCCAACTATTTCCTGCCGAAGGGCGTGCACGACGGTATCGTCACGATTCACGACCTGTCGGTTTTCAAGTACCCCGAAACGCATCCGCGCGAGCGGCTCGAGCACTTCCGTATCAATTTCGAGGACAGCCTGAAACGTGCCGTCCACCTGATCACCGATTCGGAGGCGACGCGCTCCGAGGTTGCCGCCTTTTTCGCTTGGCCGGAACAGAAGATCACGGCGATTCCGCTCGGGGTGCCGGGTGAATTCCATCCTCGTGCCGAGCCGGATATCGCGCCGGTCCTGGCGCGATATGGGCTCGCGTATGGCCGCTACGCGCTGTGCGTGGCGACGCTGGAGCCGCGCAAGGGCATCGATCGCCTGATCGATGCCTACGGGGATCTGCCCGCCGAGCTGCGGCTCGCCTGTCCCCTGGTGCTGGCCGGCGGCCGAGGCTGGTTGAGCGACGACCTGATGGCGCGGATCCGGCTTGCCGCGGACGAGAACTGGTTGACCTACCTCGGCTACGTGCCGGAGGCGGATCTGCCGATGCTCTACTCGGGGGCGCGTGCATTCTGTTTTCCCTCGAGATACGAGGGCTTCGGCCTGCCGGTGCTGGAAGCGATGGCAAGCGGCGTGCCGACCCTGACCTCGAATGCGTCGTCGTTGCCCGAGGTGGCGGGAGGCGCTGCCTGGCTGGTCGAGCCCGATGACCGCGACGCGCTGCGCGATGGACTGGCGCGCGTGCTCACCGACGAGTCCTGGCGTGCCGGCGCGACCAGCCGTGGCCTTGCGGTGGCAGCCGAAGCGACCTGGGAGCGCTGCGCACTGCGCACGCTCGACGTCTACCGGCATTGCGGCGAAGTCTGAGTCCCTTACCGGGACGCCAACAGGTTTTTCAGTGCGGCGGCGCTGTCGCGCCAGGTGAGGGGCGTGATCGACGCGCTGTCCGGCGCATCGCGACGATCGAGTCGTGCCAGCCAGCCTGCCAGTTGCCCGGCCAGTTCGTCACCGTTCGCGGCCGTGAAGTAGCTGGCATGCTCGCCGGCGATTTCATGGAAGATGGGCAGGTCGCGCAGCAGCAGCGGAATGCCGTAATGCGCGGCCTCGACGATGGGCAGCCCGTAACCTTCCGCCTCGGAGGCGAACACCAGCCCGTCGGCTTGCCGGTACATCTCGGCGAGGCAATCGTCGTCCGCATCGTCGATCCAGCTCAATTTCCCTGCGGATGCAGCGCAACGCTGAGCCAGCCGCGCGGCGAACGCATCCATGCCCCAGCCTAGCCGGCCGATGATGACCAGCCGGGCCGGATCGTCCGTTTCGCGCCACCGGGTCTCGAACGCGTCGATCACCAGGGCGTGGCCTTTGCGTGGCTCGATGGTGCCCACCATGATGATGGTCGGGCCGTCGGAACGGGCGCGCGTCTCCCGGGCGCTTGCTCCGGCCCGATCGGGGGCCCGGTCATCGATGTCGCAGCCGAGGGGGAAATGCCGGATCGGCAGGCTCGACGCGTCGATCGCGAAGCGGGATTGCATCAGCTGCGCGGCGGCGTCGCGCGTGGTGCGGGCGATGCTGATCAAGCTGTCGGCATGGATGGCGATGGTCGAGAACCAGTGACGGAAGGACCGGTTGCCACGCGCGGTGAACCACTGAGGATGATGGGCCGGCAGCACGTCGTAAACCACGAACGTGAGCCGCACGCCCTTCGCCTTCCAGGCGAGAAAGTCGAATTGCCGCCGCGGCAGAATCCGGCTGGTCAGGTCCAGCCCCAGGAAAATGTCGCCGGACCGCGGATCCAGACGGTGCCGCCCGGTATCGATCGGAGCCGCGCCGAACGAGGCCAGGTAATCGTCCGCGTAGCGGTAGGCGAGCTTGCGCGTTGCCAGGACGGGCCTGACCACGAAACCGGGAGGCGGCGCCTCGATCAGTTGCCGCAGCAGCGAGCGAACCACGCGCTGGATGCCGGTGCCCGCGTCATGCTTCGCGATGATGGACACGTCGACCAGCAGTTCGCGTGCCCGGCCCGCAACGGCCAGGCCGGCGTCGCGTGGCGCGACTGCCTGGACCGCGCGTCGCGCGAGCCGCGTGGCGGGGCGATGGCACCAGGTGGCCAGCTCCATCAGCGCGGCGGCGAGCAGGATCCTTGGCGACGGCATCGCGGCGGGCACTCAGGCGGCGTGTTCCTGGTAGAACGCATAGGCATCGTCGACATGGTCGAACTGATGCAGCCGCCCCTGTTGCAGCACGGCGGCGCGGTCGCAGTGTTGGCGGATGTAGCCGGCGTCGTGGCTGACGATGATCAGTGCCCGGTCCGCACGCTTCTCGAACAGCTCGTGGTGGCATTTCGCATGGAAACGGCTGTCCCCGACCGCCACGATCTCGTCGATCAGAAAGCAGTCGAATTCGATCGCCATGGAGATTGCGAAAGCGAGGCGCGCGCGCATGCCGGCCGAATAGGACTTGACCGGCTCGCGCAGGTAGTAGCCGAGCTCCGAGAACTCCTGGACGAAGGGTTCGGCCGCCTTCGCGTCGGCGCCATAGACGCGGCAGATGAAGCGCAGGTTGTCCATGCCGGTCAGGCTGCCCTGGAAGGCGCCGCCGAAGGCCAGCGGCCAGGACACGCTCATCGAGCGGTGGATCCTGCCGTTGGTCGGCAGCTCCGCGCCGCTGATCAGGCGGATCAGGGTCGACTTCCCGGCGCCGTTGCGGCCGAGCACGCCGATCTTCTCGCCGGGCGCCACGCGCAGGTCGATGTCGCTGAGCACGCGGCGGCGGCCTTGCCGGGTGTGATAGTCCTTGCAGACATTGCTGAGTTCGATCATTCGGGTTCCACCCGCCGGCCGGCGTCACGCACCAGGTACAGGCCGATCAGCATCAGAACCAGATCGCAGGTGATCATGTAGGCGACGTCGTAATGCGGCTTGACGGCCGAGCCGAAATATCCGCTGCGCAACATTTCCGTGCCATGCACCATCGGCAGCAAGAGCACGACCTTCTGGAATTTTTCCGGCAGCCAGTCGACCATGAACACCGCCCCGGAGAGCGGGAAGGTCAGGTAGGCGACGGTGTGCCAGACACGCTCGACGGTTTCGCTGCGCTCGCTCAAGGCGCCGATGACGAACCCCAGGGCCGTGCCGAAGGCAACCAGGTGCACCCAGCCGCCCAGCACCAGCGAGATGTCGTTCGGCGGCTCCATCATGCCGATCGTGATGAAGAACAGCGAAAGGAAGACGAAGGACATGGTCGCGCCGGTGATTTCGAGCAGCAGCCGGGCGAGAAACAGGTCGATCACGCGGACATTGCGGTGATAGAGAAGCGCTTGATTGGGCAGGATGGCGAGTGCGCAGCGATTCGCGCAGTTGCGCCACAGCAGCACCGACGAGTAGCCGGTGATGGCGAATGTCGTGATCGATAGCGAGGCGCCGTGGGTCAGCTTGGTGGCGGTCCAAAGCGCGAGCACGCCCAGCGTAAACATCATCGGCTCGAAGAAGATCCACAGGAAGCCGACGTTGTGGCGCCCGTATCGCGTCAGGATCTCGCGCATGAGCAAGGCGCGAACCACGCGCGCCTGGATCTTGGCCGAGGCGAGCAGGGGCGTATTGTGGTGCACCATGTTCCGGTTCCTCAGTCGTGGTGTTCACGAACCCCGGCGAGCAGCAAGGAAAGAATGCCCCAGGCGATCATGCCGAGCGCGAAGACCTCGAAGATCGCCTTCAGCCGCTTGGGTTCGATCGCCACGTCGGGAACGTTGGGCTGGACCAGCCGCTCGAGGTACAGCTGCTTGCGCTGCGCATCGGCGCGGGCATTCTCGAGGGCAGTCATGGCGGAGGTCAGCTGCTTCTCGGCGAACTGCGCGTCGAGCTGCATGCGGGCGTAGGCCGCGGCCTTGTCCGCCAGCGAGTTCTTGCCGCCCGCCACGCCGGTGCTGGCTTCCGAGATCTGCTTCGCCATGTTGGCGATATTGGTCTGCAGTACCGGAATCTGGGGATTCTTGGGCGAGATCGACTGCAGCTGGGCGAGCTGCGTCTGGGCCGCGAACATCTGCGTCTGCAGGTTCGTGACCTGCTGGAGCTGGAGTGCCGACTGCTTGTCGGGATCGAACACCGTGTAGGTCTTGCGATAGGCGGCCAGGGCGGCGGCCGTGTCCTTGGCCTTGGCGGTGGCGATGTCCACCTCGTGCTGGGCAAACTGGATCGTGTCGGTTGCCGCGCGCTCGTTCATGCGGTTGATCAGGCGCTCGCTCATCGACAGCAGCCGCTCGTTGATCCTTGCCGCGTCATCGGCGGTGAACGCCCTGACCTGCAGCCGGGTGATCGACGAGGTGGCGTCGAACTCCACGTTCACCACCCGCTTGCCGTAGTAGCGCCAGAGCGACTCGAAGCTGCCGTCCAGGAAGCGATTGAAGCGGCTGATGAAATCCCCGTGCTCGGAATAGGCATCGGCGATGTAGTTGCCGGTGTTCAGCTCGCGCAATGCATCCCGCGACTCGATGTAGTCGATGACGGGATAGGTATCGTCCTGCGCGCGAGCGAAGCCGGAACCCTGCAGCAAGGCGCCGACGATGCTGGTCTGGGATTGCTTTTGCGGGCTGCGCACCACGAATCGCGATTCGGAAACGTAGACGTCCGACGCAATCAGGCCGAAGTAGATGATCGCCAGCGTGGTCGGCACGGCGACGGTCAGCAGGAAGATCCGGTTGATTCCCTTGATGCGCTCGCGAAGGCTTCGCTTGGCTCCGGCGGAGGGGGGCAGGTCGCTACGGGTTACGTTTTCCAACTTTCTTCCGTCACGGTTAGGAGCCGACGGGCGGCGCATGCATGTCAGCGACGCGACCCTGGGCGGAAATAAGACAGCGCGGTACGGAACGAGAGCCCTGCTGCGGCTCGATTCACGACGGGCCCGGATGCATCGAACTGCCTGCTTCCCGCCGTGGCTCGTTTGCGAATGCCGGGCTGAAAGCTAGCAGGATGCCGAACCGATATACCGGGGCGGCTGATTATATCGGCCCGTGCCTAGTTCCGCCATCCATCGTGCCGGCGGGGCACCCCGTAGTTTGGTGAACTTTTTGAGTCAGGCTGTTTTTGTTTGTATCAGAATGCTATATTCCGTGACTGCCCGAAACGGCTATCGACTCGCGGGCAAGATTTCGAATAGGGTTCACCAGGCGGCGCGCATAGACCGCCGCCGCGTGCCGATCGGGCGCCTCGCAAGCCCGCACTGTCCGTTATCCATACCGATGCCTCGCTCATTTCTAGTGCTGCAAGGCACGGCTTCACTGTTTTTCAGTCGCCTGGCGGAGGCGCTCGCCGCGCGTGGCCATGCCGTGCATCGCGTCAATTTCTGCGGTGGGGACTGGTTCTACGGCAGGATGGGCCATGCCATGAATCACGGCGGCAGGCCTGCCGACCTGCCTGCCTGGTACACCGCCCTGGTGCAGCGCGAAAACATCACCGACGTCCTGATGTTCGGCGACTGCCGCGATGTCCATCGCCCCCTGCATCCGATCGCCGAGCAATATGGCCTGCGCGTGCACGTGTTCGAGGAGGGGTATGTCCGCCCGCACTGGATCACGCTCGAGTCGCACGGCGTCAACGGCCGCTCGCGCATGCCGCGGGATCCCGCCGAATACCTGCGCCTGCGTGAGCTCACCCCGGCCGCCGAACCCGGCGAGCCGACCGGCTACAACCTCTACGAACGCGTCTTCCACGACATCAGCTACCGCGTCGCCAATGCGCTGCTGGCCTGGCGTTTTCCCCGCTATCGCAGCCACCGGCCGCGCAACGGCTTCGTCGAATACGGCGGCCTGGCGTTTCGCGCGCTGCTGCAAGGGCGCCATCGCCGGCATGCCGAACGCGTCACGCGCGAACTGTTCGATGCCGGCCGCCCCTATTACCTGTTTCCGCTGCAGCTGAATTCCGATGCGCAGATCGTCGTGCATTCCCCGTTCGAGGGCGTGCGCGATGCGATCGACTACGTGGTGCGTTCGTTCGCCCGGCACGCCCCCCCGGACGCCATGCTGCTGATCAAGAACCATCCGCTCGACACCGGCATGATCGAGTATCGCCGCTTCGCGCTGTCGATCGCGCGCGAGGCCGGCATCGGCGAGCGGATTCGCTTCATCAACTCGGGACACCTGCCGACCCTGCTCGAGCGCTCGCGCGGCGTGGTGGTGGTCAACAGCACGGTCGGCCTGTCGGCGCTGCACCACGAGCGCCCCCTGATCGCGCTCGGCGCGGCGATCTACAATATGCCGGGGCTGACCTGGCAGGGCAGGCTCGATGACTTCTGGCATCAAGGCGAATTGCCCGACATGATCCTCTATCACGCATTCCTCGACTACGTGATGCACCACACGCAGATCAACGGCGATTTCTACACGCGCACCGGCATCGAGATGGCGGTGCGAGGGGCGGTCGACCGCCTGGATCGCGCGGATGCGTAACCCGGCCCCGGCTCATGTCGTCATCACCGGCGCCAGCGCCGGCCTGGGCTTCGCGCTCGCGCTGGCCCACGCCGCGCCGGGCGTGGTGCTGGGCCTGGTCGGACGCGACCCGCAGCGTATCGATGCGGCCGCAACGGCCTGCCGAGCGCGCGGCGCGACGGTCGAGGCCGGCATCGTCGACGTGCGCGACGCGGCGGCGATCGGCGCCTGGCTCGATGCCTTCGATGCGCGCTACCCCATCACACTGCTGGTTGCCAATGCAGGCGTCGCCAGCACGATTGCCTCCGCCGACGATTGGGAGGATGCCGAACGTACCCGCGCCGTGATCGACACCAATCTCTACGGCATGCTGAATACCGTGCTGCCGGTGATCGAGCGCATGCGCGCGCGCCGTCGCGGCCGGATCGCGGTGGTGGCCTCGATCGCCGCCTTGCGCGGCATGGCTATCTCGCCCGCCTATTGCGCCAGCAAGTCGGCGATCAAGGCCTGGGCCGACTCCGTGCGGCCCCTGCTCAAGCGCGATGACCTGGCCGTGACGGTGATCCTGCCGGGTTTCGTGAAGACCGCGATGAGCGACGTGTTCCCCGGCGACAAGCCCTTCCTCTGGAGCGCCGAGCGCGCGGCCGCGCACATCCGGCGCAAGCTCGAGGCGGGCCGCAGCGAGATCGCCTTCCCGGCCCTGCTCGCGTTCGGCATGCGCCTGCTGCCGCTGCTGCCCGTCGCGCTCGCGGACGCGATCCTCGACCGCCTGTCCTACCTGCCCGCGAAGGACCGCGCCAATTGAGCGCGTCGCTTGCCCTCATCCTGACCATGGTGCCGGCCATCGCGCTGTCGTTCGCGCTCGACGCGATCGCCGTGCCGCGCGCGCCGCTGGCGCGGCCGTTGCTGTCGTCAATGCTTCACATTCTTTCGGTAGGCTTGCTCGCCGGTCTGGCGTTCGCGCTGACGTCGCGGCCGATCTTCTCGGCCTGCGCGGCGCTGGCGCTGGTCGGGCTGGTGGCGGCCGTGAGCAATGCGAAATACGAGTCCTTGCGCGAGCCGTTCGTCTTCACGGACCTGAGCCTGTTCAGCCAGTTGTTTGCCCATCCGCGGCTCTATCTGCCCTTCCTGAGCGCCGGCAAGGTCGTCGCGATCGGCGCGGGCATCGTGCTCGTGATCGCGGGCTTCGTCGCCGAGCGGCCCCTGCCGCCTGCCGCCGCCGCGCCGTCCTGGCTGGCGGTGGCGCTGTCGTTCGCGCTCGCGGTGGCGATCGCCGCGCGCTTGCCGCTCACGCTGGAGCCCTCGATCGACCAGCGTCGCCACGGCTTTTTCGCGGTATTCGTCGCCTACCTGCTCAATGGCCTGCGTCCGGCCACCTTCCGGCGCTTTCGCGAATGCCTGGCCGCCTCGCCGTTCGCGACCGGCGAACCGGTCCTGTGCCCCGACGTGGTGCTGATCCAGAGCGAGTCGTTCTTCGATGCGCGCCGGCTCGGCACGGCGATCGAGCCCGGCCTGTTGCGCTGTTTCGACCAGGCGCGCAGCGAAGCCGCCTGGCACGGCGAGATGACGGTGCCGGCCTGGGGGGCGAACACCATGCGCACCGAGTTCGCGGTGTTGACGGGCACCGCTTCCCGGTCGCTCGGCTACGCGCGTTTTTACCCTTACGCCTTCATCAGGCGGCCGCTCGCCTCGCTGGCCGCCTGGTTCGGCCGTGGCGGTTACGAGACAGTCGCGATCCATCCCTATTACGCCGATTTCTTCGGACGAAACCGGGTATTTCCCTTGCTCGGTTTCGAGCGTTTCCTCGACATCGGTCATTTCGCCTCGGCATCGCGCGCCGGCCCTTACGTGGCGGATGCGGCGGTCGGCGAGGCGATCGTTGCGGAATTGGAGACGGCGGGGCCGGACCGACCGCGTTTCGTGTTCGCCATGACGATGGAAAACCACGGTCCCCTGCATCTCGAAACAGTGCAGCCGGGCGAGGCGGCTTCGCGGCATACTCTCGGCGACGATGCCCAATGGCGGGACCTGACCGCGTATTTGCGACATATTGAAAATGCAGATGCAATGCTCGGGCGCCTGCTGGATCATTTGCGTTCGAGCGACAGGCGGACCGTGGTCTGTTTCTACGGCGATCATGTTCCGGCCCTGCCGCGTATTTTCGACGGGCTGGACGTGAGTCCGGAGCGCAGCGATTATTTCATCTGGCGGAATTTCGGGGTCGATAAACCCGAACGTCGGGACTTGCAGGCCGAGATGCTGGGGGGCCTGCTGCTGCAAGCGACACAGCAGGGTGGTGGAAGTCGCATGGACCAGTCGCGGGCACCAGAGAAAACGACATAAAGATGAACGGAAAGATTGCAATTGTTGGGATCGCATGCCGCTTTCCCGGGGGCGTCAATAATCCGGAAGCACTCTGGCGCCTGCTGCGCGACGAGCGCGATGCCGTCACGCAGATTCCGGCCGGGCGCTTCGGCACGGAGTTCCACCAGCATCCCTCCAAGCGCGAGCCCGGCAAGAGCTACACGTTCGCGGCCGGCGTGCTGGACGACATCGCGGGATTCGATGCGGCATTTTTCGGCATCTCGCCGCGCGAGGCGGCGCAGATGGATCCGCAGCAGCGCCTGCTGCTCGAACTCGCCTGGGAGGCGTTCGAGGATGCCGGCCTGCGTCCGCTCGACATGCGCGGCCGTGATTGCGGCGTGTTCGTCGGCGTGGCGAGTCCCGACTACGGCAATCGCAGCATGGACGACCTGAATTCGGTCGATCCATACTCGGCCACCGGCAATACCCTCAGCATCGCCTCCAACCGCGTGTCCTACCTGTTCGACCTGCGCGGCCCGAGCCTGTCGGTCGACACGGCCTGCTCGTCCTCGCTGGTCGCGCTGCACCAGGCGGTGCAGGCGCTGCGCTCGGGTGAAACCGACATGGCGCTGGCCGGCGGCGTGAACCTGCTGATGCACCCGTTCGGCTTCGTCAGCTTCTCGAAGGCCTCGATGCTCTCGCCGCGCGGCCGCTGCCGCGCCTTCGACGCCAGCGGCGACGGCTACGTGCGCGCCGAGGGCGGCGCCTTCGTGCTGCTCAAGCCGCTCGAGCGCGCGCTGACGGACGGCGACACGATCCACGCCGTGATCGCCGGCTCGGGCGTCAATTCCGACGGCTATACGCAAGGCGGCATCAGCGTGCCGGGCGCGGCCACCCAGGCCGAGCTGCTGCGCAGCGTCTATGCGCGCGCTGGCGTCGATCCGCGGGCGGTGTCCTATCTCGAGGCGCACGGCACCGGCACGGCGGTGGGCGACCCGATCGAGGCGCGCGCGCTGATCGAGGTGATGTCGGCCGGACGTCCTGCCGACAAACCGCTCCTGATCGGCTCGATCAAGACCAACATCGGCCACCTGGAAACCGCCTCGGGCATGGCCGGGCTGCTGAAGGCCGTGCTGTGCCTGAAGCACCGCGCGGTGCCGCGCTCGCTGCACTTCCAGACGCCCAACCCCGCCATCGATTTCGTGGGCGGCCGGCTGCGCGTGGTCGAGCGCTACACCGCGCTCGACGGCGAGCATGGCGAGCACGAGGAGCACGAGGAGCACGACGAGGCGCCGCTCACGGTCGGCATCAACTCCTTCGGTTTCGGCGGCACCAATGCCCACGTGGTGCTGAGCTCGGCGCCCGCCGGGGCGGATACGCCGCGGGCCGAGGCCGTCACGGCGGCGCCGGCTGCGCGCCTGTCGCCGCTGGTGCTGACGGTGCGCTCGCCTCGGGCCTTCGGCTCGCTGGCCGAGCGCTACCTGGCCGTGCTCGAGGGTGGCGCCGACTGGCAGTCGGTCGCGGCCACCGCCGCGCGGCGCCGCCAGTGGTTCACCCATCGCCTGGTGATCGCGCCGGCCTCGGTCGAGGAGGGGCGCGCCGCGCTGGCGGCGCTGGCCGCCGACGCCACCGCTGCTCCCGCCGGCGTGGTGCGCGGCGAGGCGCCGGCCGAGCCGGGCCGGGTGGCCCTCGTCTACTCGGGCAACGGCTGCCAATGGGCCGGCATGGGCCGGCAGCTCTACGAGGAATCGCCGCTGTTCCGCGACGCGCTCGACGAGGTCGACGCGCTCTGGCGTGCCGACGGCAGCGCCTCGCTGGTGGAGGCGATGCGCGCCGGCGTCGACGAGACCTGGCTGGCCGCCACCGAGAACGCCCAGCCGCTGCTGTTCGCGATCCAGGTGGGCCTCACGCGCGTGCTGGCATCGCGCGGCATCCTGCACGACCTGACGATCGGCCACAGCGTCGGCGAGGTCGCGGCAGCCTGGGCCGCGAGCATTCTCACACTGGTTGACGCGGTGCGCGTGATCAAGATCCGCAGCCGCGCCCAGGGCACCACCCGCGGCACCGGCCGGATGGCCGCGGTGGGCCTGAGCGAAGCCGCCGCCAACGAGGCCATCGCGCGGCTCGGCCTCGCCGGCCTGGTCGAGGTGGCCGGCATCAACAGCGCCGAGGCGGTCACGCTGGCGGGTACCCTGCAGGGCCTGCAGGCGATCGAGGCGGCCCAGCGCGACAGTGGGCGCTTCTACCAGTTGCTCGATCTCGACTACGCCTTCCACAGCCGCCAGATGAACAGCATCGAGCCGCTGGTGCTGACGGAGCTGGCCGGGCTCGCGCCGGCGTCCGGCGACGGCAGCTTCGTGTCGACCGTGACGGGCGCCAGGCTCGACGGCACCGCGCTCGACGCGCGCTACTGGTGGCGCAACATCCGCGAGCCGGTGCGTTTCGGCGACGGCATCGCGAGCCTGATCGCCGACGGCGCGCGGGTCTTCATCGAGGTGGCGCCGCATTCGATCCTGCGCAGCTACATGAAGCACGGGCTGGCCGCCGCGCAGGCGCAGGGCGCGGTGCTGCCCACGCTCAAGCGCCAGCAGGGCGGCGCGGCCACGCTCGACGGCGCGATCCTGTCGGCCGTCGCGCATGGCGCGAACGTCGATCTCGACCGCTTCGTGCCCGCGGCCCCGGCCGTGGCGCTGCCGACCTATCCATGGCAGCACGAGCATCACTGGCTGGCGTCGAGCGTCGAGGGCTACAACCTCGTCAACCGCCGTCGCGAGCATCCGCTGCTCGGCTACCGGCTGCACGAGCACGCCTTCGGCTGGGAGAACCAGCTCGACCCGGCCAAGCTGCCGCTGCTCGCCGACCACGTGGTGGACGGCGGCGTCGCCTTCCCCGGCGCGGGTTACGTCGAGATGGCGCTGGCCGCCGCGCGCGTCTACCTCGAAACCCACGAGGCGGCGCTCGAGAATCTCGAGATCCGCGCGCCGGTGGTGTTCCAGCCGCAGCAAGCCAAGCTGTTCCGCCTGCGCATCGATCCCGAGACCTCGGTGTTCCAGATCGAGACGCGCGACCGGATGAGCGACATGCCCTGGACGCTGAACGTGACGGGCCGCCTGCTGGCGAGCGGCACCACGCTCGACGCGAACTCGGTGGTGCCGAGCGCGACGCTGCATGCGCTGCGCGCGCAGCCGGCGCTCGACGGCGCGGCGCTCTACCAGAGCACGGCGGCGATCGGCCTCGAATACGGCCCGGCCTTCCGCTGGGTGCGCAAGGTGAGGGTGGCCGGCGAGACCGCGCTGGCCGAGCTGGCCGCGCCCGCCGAGGCCGGCGACGCGGCCGCGCTGGCGGCCTGGCGCCTGCATCCGGCGCTGATGGACAGCGGCTTCCATCCGCTTTTCGTGCTGCTCGGCGGCGTGGCCGGCGACGGCGATCGCGCCGCCTACGTGCCGGTGCAGATCGGCCGCGTCGACTACCTGCGCGGCGACGCGATCGAGCGCGTGCTGGTGCGCATCGAGCGCCGCAGCCCGCACTCGGTGGTGGCCTCGTTCGATTTCCTCGATGCGCACGGCAGCGTCACCGCGCGCCTGGCGGCCTGCCGCTTCCGCCGCATCGACCTGCTCGGCCGCCATCATGCGCCCTCGCGCTTCGTCTATGCGCTCGAACACCGGCCGCTGCCGGGCGAGACCAGCGCCGCGGCGCTGCCCGCGCCGGCGGAACTGCTGCGTGAGGCGGTGGCGAGGGCCGCGACGCACGAGGACGGCGCGCGCCGCGGCAAGCACCTGACCGAAATGCTGCCGCTGCTCGACGTGCTGGCCAGCCTCTACGCGCTGCGCGCGCTGGAGGCGATCGATGCGTTCGCCACGCCTGCGCTGCCGACCCATCCGCAGGCGGCGCTGATCGCGCGCCTGGCCGAAATGATCATCGAGGACGGCCTGGCGCATCGCGACGGCGATCGCCTGGTGCGCGACGACCAGGCCTGCGCGGCGCTGCCGCCGCTCGACGAGCTCTGGCGCGGCCTGCTGGCCGAATCGCCGCATCACGTCGCCGAGCTGACCCTGCTCGCGCATTGCGGCGCGGCCCTGACGCGCGTGCTCGCGGGCGAGATCGAGGCCTCCCGCGTGCTGTCGCCGACCGGCAAGAGCCTGGTCGAGCAATTCTTCGACGCCTCGCCGAGCTGGGAGCACCTGCATGCGGTGATGGCCGGCTGCGCGGCGGCGGCCGTCGACGGCTGGTCCGCGCCGCGCCGGCTGCGCCTGCTGGAGATTGAATCCACCCGCGGCGACATGCTGCGGCCGCTGACGATGCGCCTGCCGGCCGATCGTTGCGAGCGCACCATCGTCGGCACCCCTGATCAACTGGCGGCCTTCGATGCCGATGCGATGCCTGCCATCTCGACGGTCGCGCAGTTGCCCGGCGAGCGCTTCGCGCTGAAGGCCGAGCCCGACGAACTCTACGACCTGGTGCTGGTCGATCGCGCCCTGGCCGGGCGCAGCGATCCGGCCGACGTGCTGGCCTCGATCGGTGCCTGGGTGGCGCCGGGCGGGCTGGTGGTGCTGGCCGAGGCGCGCCACAACCGCTTCGCCGACATCGTGTTCGGCCTGCAGTCGGCCGACGGCCGCACCGCCTCGCTGACACCGGCCGAGCTGGGCGCGCTCTGCGAGCGTGCGGGCCTGGTCGAGGTGGTGCGCCACGCCGAGCAGGACCTGGAGCTGGAGGGCACGCCGAGCCTGGTGCTGGCGCGCCGTCCCGTCGCCGAGGCGGCGGCCGAGGCCGACGACGACAGCCTCGACGCGCTCGAGCGCGCCGAGCAGTGGGTGGTGGTCACGGCCGGCGACGATGCCGAGCCGATCGGCACCGCCCTGGCCGACGCGCTTGCGCACGCGGGCCATGTGGTCGAGGTGGTCGATGCGCGGCGCAGCGCCGAATTCATCGCCACCATGCCGGCCACCGACGCGACCCACCTGGTGTTCTGCGCGCCGGCCGCGCGCTTCGACGAGGATGCGTCGGCCGAGCAACTGATGCAGGCGCAGGCCTCGGGCGCGATTGCCCTGGCGGCCCTGGTGCGCGCGCTCGACGCCGAGCATCGCGCGGCCGGCGTGCGCCTGTCGGTGGTGACGCGCGGCGCGGCCCCGTTCGAGGATGCCGCGCCGCAGGCGCCGGCTCACGCCACCTTGTGGGGCCTGGGCCGCGTGCTGGCCAATGAGCATCCCGAGCTCGGCTGCCGGCTGATCGATCTCGATCCGGCGGGCGGCGTCGAGCCGGCGCGGCTCGCGCGCGAACTGCTGGTCGACCTGGCCGAGGAGGAGGTGCTGCTGCGGGCCGATGCGCGCCTGGTGCCGCGCATGCTGAGCGCCGAGCGCGCGGCCGCGCGCCGGCCGGCGGCGGCCAAGGTACCCGCCGTGCTGGCCTTCGAGGCGCCGGGGTCGTTGCGCAACCTCGAATGGTTCGCGCAGGCGCCGCGCACGCTCGGCGAGCACGAGGTCGAGATCGAGCCGGTCGCCACCGGCCTCAATTTCCGCGACGTGATGTACGCCATGGGCCTGCTCTCCGACGAGGCGGTCGAGAACGGCTTCGCCGGCGCCACCATCGGCATGGAGCTGGCCGGGCGCGTGCTGCGCGTCGGCCGCGAGGTGAGCGGCTTCGCGCCGGGCGACGCGGTGCTCGGTTTCGCGCCGGCCAGCTTCGCCACGCGCGTGGTGACGCGCGCCGACGCGATCGCCGCCAAGCCGGCGCGCCTCAGCTTCGAGGAAGCCGCCACGATCCCCACTACCTTCTTCACCGCCTGGTACGCGCTGGTCGAGCTGGCGCGCCTGCGCCGCGGCGAGCGGGTGCTGATCCACGGCGGCGCGGGCGGCGTCGGCATCGCGGCGATCCAGATCGCGCGCCACTTCGGCGCCGAGGTGTTCGCCACCGCGGGCAGCGACGAGAAGCGCGAATTCGTGCGCCTGCTCGGCGCCGACCACGTGCTCGATTCGCGCGGCCTGGCCTTCGCCGACCAGGTCCGCGCCCTCACGCGCGGGCAGGGCGTCGACATCGTGCTCAATTCGCTGGCCGGCGAGGCGATGGTGCGCAGCATCGACACGCTGCGCCCGTTCGGCCGCTTCCTCGAACTCGGCAAGCGCGATTTCTACGAGAACAGCCATATCGGGCTGCGTCCGTTCCGCAACAACATCAGCTACTTCGGCATCGATGCCGACCAACTGATGGGCGTGCTGCCCGAGCTGACCGCGCGCCTGTTCGGCGAGGTCATGCAGCTGTTCGCCGACGGCACGCTGCATCCGCTGCCGTATCGCGCGTTCCCGGCCGAACGCGCCGAGGATGCCTTCCGCTACATGCAGCAGGCGCGCCAGATCGGCAAGGTGCTGGTCACCTATGCGCTGGGCACGCCGGCACCCACCCATGGCCTGGCCGAGGCGCCTCGACTCGCGCTCGATGCGGGCGCGGCCTATCTCGTGATCGGCGGCACCGGCGGGCTCGGTTTCGCCACCGCGCGCCGGCTGGTCGAGCGCGGCGCCCGCCACCTGAGCCTGGCCAGCCGCGGCGGCGTGCTGGGCGATGCCGCCGCGGCCGAGGTCGCGCGCTGGCGCGACACGCTCGGCGTGACGGTCGAGGTGGCCGCCTGCGACGTGGGCGATGCGCGGGCGGTGACGGCGCTGGTCGAGCGGATCGTCGCGCGCGGCACGCCGCTCAAGGGCGTGCTGCACTCGGCGATGCAGATCGACGACGGCCTGGTGCGCAATCTCGACGATGCGCGTTTCGCGGCCGTGCTGGCGCCCAAGGTGGCCGGCGCCTGGAACCTGCATCGCGCCACGCGCGGCATGGCGCTCGACTGGTTCGTGCTCTATTCCTCGGCCACCACCTACCTCGGCAATCCGGGGCAGGCCAGCTACGTGGCCGCCAACAGCTTCCTCGAGGCGCTGGTCGCGCATCGCCGCGCGGCCGGGCTGCCGGCCAGCTTCATGGCCTGGGGGCCGCTCGAGGACGTCGGTTTCCTGGCGCGCCACGACGGCACGCGCGAGGCGCTGCAGGCGCGCATCGGCGGCGCGGCGATCCGCTCGGCCGAGGCGCTAGACGCGCTCGAGCGCGTGCTGCTCGAAGGCGGCGCCGGCGAGGCGGTGGTGCGGATCGACTGGCAGGCGCTGTCGCGCGGCATGCCGGCGGCCGGCGCGCGCCGTTATGCGCAGATGCAAACGCGCGCCGGCAGCGACGCCTCGCGCGATGGCGGCGACAAGCTGCGTGGCCAGGTCGCCGCGCTGCCGCGCGAGGAGGCGGTGGCCCTGGTGTCCGAATCGCTGCGCGCCCAGATCGCGCGGATCCTGCACATGACGGCCGATCGCATCGCGCTCGACAAGTCGGTGCTCGAGATGGGCATGGACTCGCTGATGGGCATGGAGCTCGGCCTCGCGGTCGAGGAGGTGTTCGAGGTGAAGCTGTCGGTGATGGCGATCGCCGACGGCGCGACCGTGCAGTCGCTGGCGGGCCGCATCGTCGATTCGATCGCGGCCGCCGAGGCCAATGCGGGCTCGGGCGGCGAGCGCGACGAGGTCGCCGCGCTGGCCGCCCGGCACGGGCTCGACAGCGAGGCGAAGGCGGTGCTCAAGGTGGCCGCCAACGATCCTGCCGTCGAGGCGGTGGCGGCGGCGGAACAGGTTGCCGCGCAGGCAGCGCAGGGCGCCACGACCGAGCACAAGGGCAAGCTGGTCCGGCTCGGGGTCGTGCAATGACGGCGGCGCCGGACGGCTGGCAGGCCAGCGAGGGCACGCTCGCCGCCGAACTGGCGCTGGACGGCCACGGGCTGCATACCGGCCGGCGCGTGCGGGTGCGGATCCTGCCTGCCCAGGGCGAGACGCCGGCCACGCGCGGCATCCGCTTCCGGCGTCTCGAAGGCGGCCGCGAGCTGGCCAGCTTCGGCGTCGATCCGGCGCTGCGTCGCGCGCAGCCGCTCTGCACCATGCTGCTGCATCCCGATGGCGTGGGCGTGCGCACCGTCGAGCACCTGCTCGCCGCGCTGCTGGCCAGCGAGATCGATCACGCCCTGGTCGAGCTCGACGCCGAGGAGATCCCGATCCTGGACGGCAGCGCGAGCCCCTGGCTGGCGGCGATCCGCGCCTGCGGGCGCCGCGCGCTGGCGGCGCCCAAGCGCTTCATCCGCGTGCTGCGGCCGCTGACGGTGGCCGACGGCGAGGGCGGCGCGCGTCGCGAGATGCGCATCGAGCCGGCGCCGCGCTACGAGCTGAGCGTGCGCAACGACCTGAAGGGCTTCGGCGAGATGCACTGGAGCGGCGCGATCACGCCCGCGGCCTTCGCGGCCGAGATCGCGCCCTCGCGTTCGTATGGACGCGTCAAGTGGGCGGTGCCGGCGATCCTCGCCGGCTACCTGCGCGGCGTACCGATCCTGCGCGGCGCGCGGCCCTCGTGCACCGCCTCGATCGTCGGCAGCCGCGTGCTGGGCGGCCTGCGCGTGCCCGACGAGTTCGTGCGCCACCGCGTGCTCGACCTGGTCGGCGACCTCGCCATGGCCGGCGCGCCGCTGCTGGCGCGCGTCACGGCGTTGCGGCCCAGCCACGAAATGAACTTCCGGCTGGTCGACGCGCTGCTGTCGACGCCGGATGCCTGGGAATGGGTCGAGCTCAAGGCGTAACATAACGAGCTTGACCAAGCACAGACGGGCGAACGAATCGATGGGATTGGGAGATCATCTCCGGCAGCAACTGGCTGCGAAGGCGCTCAAGCGTCAACTGGAGCGCGTCACCGAAGGCGGCGCGGCCGCCGTGCCGGTGCCGGCCTCGACGGCGCACGAGTCGCCGCGCAGCCGTTTCGAATCGATGCCGCAGTACCAGCAGGTCCGGATCATGCACGAGATGGGCGAGAAGCTCGGCGTCGAATCGCCGTTCTTCCGCGTCCATGAGGGGCTGGCCGGCGCCACCACCACCATCGGCGGGCGCGAGTACCTGAACTACGCGAACTACAACTACCTCGGCCTGGCGGGCGAGGCGAGCGTTTCGGCGCGCGCCAAGGAAGCGATCGACCGCTACGGCACCTCGGCCTCGGCCAGCCGCATGGTGGCGGGCGAGCGGCCCGTGCAGCGCGAGCTGGAGCAGGCGCTGGCCGGCTTCTACGAGACCGACGACTGCGTGGTGTTCGTCAGCGGCCATGCCACCAACGTCACCGTGATCGGCTCGCTGTTCGGCGCCGGCGACCTGATCGTCCACGATTCGCTCGCGCACAACAGCATCGTGCAGGGCGCGCAGTTGAGCGGCGCGAAGCGCCTGAGCTTCCCGCACAACGACTGGCGCGCGCTCGATGCGCTGCTGGCGCGCGTGCGCCACGAGTATCGCAACGTGCTGATCGCGATCGAGGGGCTCTACAGCATGGACGGCGACCTGCCCGAGCTGCCGAGGTTCGTCGAGATCCGCAATCGCCACGGCGCCTTCCTGCTGGTCGACGAGGCGCATTCGCTCGGCGTGCTCGGCGCGACCGGGCGCGGGATCCGCGAACACGCGGGCGTCGCGCCCGAGGACGTCGATCTCTGGATGGGCACGCTCTCCAAGACCCTGGCCGGCTGCGGCGGCTTCATCGCCGGCTGCCAGCCGCTGGTCGACATGCTGCGCCATCTCGCTCCCGGTTTCCTCTACAGCGTGGGCCTCGCGCCCGCGCTGGCGGCCGCCTCGCTGGCCGCGCTCGAAGTGCTGCAGCGCGAGCCCGGGCGTGTCGCGCAATTGCGCGAGCGCGGCAAGCAGTTCCTCGACGAGGCCCGCGCGGCCGGTCTCGATACCGGCACCAGCGAGGGTTACGCGGTGGTGCCGGTGATCACCGGCAGCTCGCTGAAGGCGGCGCGCTGGGCCAATGCGCTGTTCGACGAGGGCATCAACGTGCA
Source organism: Burkholderia sp. Ax-1720 (assembly GCF_011753035.1). Taxonomy (NCBI): domain Bacteria; kingdom Pseudomonadati; phylum Pseudomonadota; class Betaproteobacteria; order Burkholderiales; family Burkholderiaceae; genus Burkholderia; species Burkholderia sp. Ax-1720. The sequence goes on from NZ_VWWK01000036.1 coordinate 41,986, forward strand.
GCCGATCTTCTATCCGGCCGTCGAGGAGAAGGCCGCGCGGCTGCGCTTCTTCATCTGCTCGACGCACGAGCCCGAGCAGATCACCCGCACCGTGGCCGCGCTGGCGCGGCTCGCGCGCTAGGCATCGCGATGGCGGCCACGCTTGCCGGCTGGACCTTCCGTGCCGCGCGTCCCGAGGATGCGGCGGCCTGCGCGCCGCTGGTCCTCGCTTCAGGCGTGCGCGAATTCGGTTTCTTCCTCGGCGCGGCGCCCGAGGCGATGACGGCCTTCCTGGCGACGGCCTTCGCCTCTTCGCATGGCCGTTTCTCGTGGCGCCGCCATCGCGTCGCGCTCGCGCCCGACGGCCGGATCGCGGGCGTGCTGGCCGTCCACGACGGCCGCCTGACGAGCCTCGACGATCCGCACGTGGCCTGGATGCTGCTGCGCGTGTTCGGAGCGCGCCGCACGGTGGCGGCCCTGCTGCGCGGGCTGGTGCTCGAGGGCGAGCTGCCCGCGCCGAAGCGCGCCCAGACGCATGTCGCCCATTGCGCGATCGACGAGCGCTGGCGCGGCACCGGCGTGTTCACCGCGCTGTTCGAGGATGCCCGTCGCGCCGGCGCGCTGGCCGACGGCGAGGGCCGCGAAGTGGTGCTCGACGTGCTGCTGAGCAACCCGCGCGCGGCCGCGCTTTACCGGCGCCTCGGCTTCGTCGAGCAGCCGCGCGCGAAGCCGGTCTCGCGCAAGCTGCCGGCCGAGCTCGAGTCGATCCGCATGCGGCTCGGCCGCTGAGCGCCGCTCGGCTTCCGTTTTCCGCTTCTTCCTGAATATCTCCCGAACATAGTCTGCAGGGCCGCCGGGTCGTTGGTGCCGCTGAGGCCCAGCGCGAGCAGGATGCGCGCTTTCTGCGAGATCTGGTCGTCGGCGCTGAGCCAGCCGTAGTCGTCGTCGGGCCGGAGTGGTCAAGCAGTGAGATGCGCCGCGCCGGGCTAGCGGCGCGGCGGCTCGGGCAGGTTCAACGCGGGCACGCGCGCGAACAGCTCGGCGACGAAGTCCATGAACACGATCGCGCGCCGCGACAGCAGGCGGTTCGCAGCGTACAGCAGGTGGATCGGCACCGGCGGCGCGGCATGCTCGTCGAGCAGCAGTTGCAGGCGGCCGTCCTCGAGGCCGGCCTCGAACAGCCAGCGCGGGCCGTGGGCGATGCCGACGCCGGCCAGCACCGCTTCCTGCACCGCCTGCGGGGAATTCACGCGCAGGCGCCCCGAGACGGCGACCTCGCCGTCTCGAAACGGCCAGGCAGCCTGCGAGGCCAGCAGCGTATAGACGATGCAGTCGTGCTCGCGCAGCGCGGCCGGCGTGGCCGGCGCACCGTGCCGCGCGAGGTAGTCGCGGCTCGCCACGCACACGCGCGCGAAGCGGCCGATGCGCCGCGCACGCAGTGCGCTGTCCTCCAGGTGGCCGATCCGGATCGCCAGCTCGGCGCCCTCGTCGAGCAGGTTCACGTAGCGGTCCTGGATCTGCAGGTCGAGCGACAGGCCGGGATAGCGTTCGAGGAAGGCCGGCACCTGCGGCATCACGAAGGCGTGGGCCAGCGCGGTCGGGCAGGCCACGCGCAGGGACCCAGAGGGCGCGAGCTCGTCGCGCAGGGAGGATTCAGATTCGTCGACCGCGTCGAGGATGCGCCGCACCTCGGCGTAATAGCGCTCGCCCTCGGGCGTGAGCGAGAGCCGGCGCGTCGAGCGATGCAGCAGCCGCACGCGCAGATGCGCCTCCAGTGCGGCCACGTGGCGGCTGACGTTGGGCTGGCCGAGCCCGAGGTCGCGTGCGGCGGCCGAGAAGCTGCCGGTTTCCACCGCGCGGGCGAAGCAGCTCATCAACAGGAAGCGATCCATCCCGAACCTCATTCATGCGAATCGAGCATGAATTGTATGTAAATCGAGTGTCTTATGCTTTTCGAGGCAGGGCGGCATGCTGGATGGGTGGCGAACGGCGGATCGGCCGCCGTCGCCCCTCATCCATTTCCATCAAGGAGAAGCACTCATGTCCCGCTTGCAAGGCAAACGCACGTTGATCACCGGCGGCACCAGCGGAATCGGCCTGGCCACGGCCAAGCGGTTTCTGGCCGAAGGCGCGCGCGTGATCGTCACCGGCCAGGATCCGGAACGCCTGGAGCGCGCCCGCACCGAACTCGGCAGCGAGGTGCTGGCGCTGCGCGCCGATTCGGCCGAGCTCGGCGAGCAGCAGCGGCTCGCGCAGGCCGTCGCCGACCATTACGGCCAGCTCGACGTCGCCTTCCTCAATGCCGGTGTATCGGTCTGGCTGCCGATCGAGCAGTGGACCGAGCCGATGTTCGCGCGCTCGCTCGACGTCAACCTCAAGGGCCCGTTCTTCCTGATCCAGGCGCTGCTGCCGGTGTTCGCGAATCCGGCCTCGGTGGTGCTCAATACCTCGATCAACGCGCACGTCGGCGCGGCGCGTTCCTCGATCTATGCGGCTTCGAAGGCGGCCTTGCTGTCGCTGTCGAAGACGCTGTCGAGCGAGCTGCTCGAGCGCGGCGTGCGCATCAACGCGGTCAGCCCGGGGCCCGTCGACACGCCGCTCTACGACAAGCTCGGCATTCCCGATGCATATCGCGAGCAGGTCGAGCGCGAGATCCTCGCCTCGATTCCGGCTGGTCGCTTCGGCCTGGCCGAGGAGGTGGCCAGCGCGGTGCTGCACCTGGCCTCGGACGAATCGGCCTGGAGCGTCGGCAGCGAGATGGTGGTCGACGGCGGGCGGATGTTGAACGGCTGATGTCGTGGCGTGAGTCAGCCGCGCCAGGTCGCGCCGGCCAGCCCCGCCACCAGCGCATCGAACACCACGCGGATCCGCCTGGGCACCGGCCCGCGTTGCGGGCGGTAGACGTGCAGCTTCCAGGGCTGCGGCTCGAAGCGGCGCAGCACGCGAACCAGCCGCCCGTTCTCGAGCTGCGGGCGGACCAGGTATTCGGCGCACTGGCTGAAGCCGAGGCCCGCGCAGGTCGCGGCGATCTCGGCCTCGACGTCGTCGGTGACGAAGATCGGGGCGGGCGTCTGGAACGGCGTGTCGCCGCGGAACAGCCAGGGCCAGGGACGGCCGCTGGCGCGGTCGATCAGGCTGGTGACGGGCAGGGCGGCCAGCGCGGCGGGCGTCTTCGGCTCGCCGACGCGCTCGATCAGCGCGGGCGCGCCGACCACCCACATCGGCAGCGGTCCTACCTCGCGCGCGACGAAGCGGTTGTCGCCGATCGAGCCGGCCCGCACGCCGATGTCGATACGCTCGTCCACCACCGCCGAAGGCGTATCGGACAGGCGCAGGTCGGGCGTGAGGCCGGGGTGCCGCCGCGCCAGCTCCATCAGGATCGGCATCACGTAATGGCGCCCGAAATAGCCGGGCGCCGTGAGCCGGACCGTGCCCGCGACGTCGTCGGCTTGCGCGGCGCCGGCTGCATCGAACAGCGCGTCGATGCCGGCCAGCGCCGTCTGCGCGTTCGCCGCGAACCATTGTCCGTAGGCGGTGATCTGCACGCGCCGCGTGTTGCGGTGGAACAGCGTCTCGCCGAGCCGCTGCTCGAGTTCGCGGATCGCGCGCGTCACCACTTGCGGCGAGACGCCGAGCCGGCGCGCCGCGTCGCGGAAGCTCGACGCCTTGGCGGCGGCGGAGAAGACGGTCAGCAATTCGAGGCGATCTAGCATGATCGATTGTTCCGCTGGGAAGAATGACCGGGAAGAGGCTGTTCCGGCCGCTCATTGTTCCCGCGTTGCGGGGCGCGAGTCAATCGAAGCGGGGCGGGCCGCTGGTGTCTTGCGGGCTGCGCCCGGCGCCGTGCCAGTCGTTTCGGCCTTGACGCGAAATGTTCCTCGTTAAGGAATTTTCAATGCTCGATCGTTCCATTTATTTTCATGAGCCGGGCTCCGATACTTCGCTCTGTCGAATCGATCAACCGGCGGCGAAGCGGCCGCCAAGCCTAGGAGCGAAATCATGGAAACGAAGATTCAAGGGCAACTCGCGGGACGTGTCGCGCTGGTGACGGGCGCCAGCTCCGGCATCGGCCGCGCCGCGGCGATCGAACTGGCGCGCCGCGGCGCGAAGCTGGTGGTGGCCGCGCGTCGCCAGCCGGAGCTCGACAGCCTGGTGGCCGAGATCGCGGCGGCCGGGGGCGAGGCGCGAGCCTTCGTTGCCGATATCGCGCAGGAGGCGGAGGTCAGGGCGCTGGTCGACTTCGCGGCCGGCACCTATGGCCGGCTCGACATCGCCTTCAACAATGCCGGCACCGAGGGCAGCTTCGCGCCGCTGGTCGAGCAGACGGCCGAGCGCTACCAGCAGGTGTTCGACCTCAACGTGCGCGGCGTGCTGAATTCGATGCGCTACGAAGCCGAGCTGATGCTCGCGCAGGGCGGCGGCAGCATCATCAACAATGCCTCGATGGGCGGCGTGATCGGCTTCGAGAATGCCTCGGTCTATATCGCCAGCAAGCATGCCGTGGTCGGCCTGACCAAGACCGCCTCGATCGAGTGGTTCCGGCGCGGCGTGCGCGTCAACGCGCTGTGCCCGGGACTGATCGAGACGCCGTTTCATCATCGCGGCATCTGGCCGTCGGTCGAGGCCCAGCAGGCCTTCGCCACGAGCACGCCGGCGGGGCGCTGGGGCACGGCCGGGGAGATGGCGACCATCGTCGCGTTCCTCGCGTCGGACGATGCGAGTTATGTGTCGGGGCATGCGCTGGTGGCCGACGGGGGGTATTCGGTGGCTTGAGTTGCTGAGCCAGCGGCTTGATTCGCTGCGGCGGCGCGCAAAAGCAGAAAGCCCGGTCGCGAGACCGGGCTTTCTGTTTGATGCTTTGGTAGGCCGTACGGGATTCGAACCTGTGACCAACGGATTAAAAGTCCGCTGCTCTACCAGCTGAGCTAACGACCCAAAGAGGCGAAATTATAGCGGAGATTTTTCGAGCCTGTCAAGAATCGCCCCTCGACAGGCTTGCCGCCGCTCCATCTCGCCTACTTGATCGAATCGATCTTGGCTTGTGCCGCCTGCGCCGAGCTCGAACCCTGGAACTGCGAGACGACCTGTTCGAAGGTGCGTTTCGCGGCCGCCTTCTGGCCTTGCTCCAGCTGGTTGGTGCCGATCGCCACCAGGGCGTCGCCGGCGCGCGGGTGCTGCGGGAAGGCCTTCACCAGCGCCTGCCAGGTCGCCGTCGAACCCTTGTAGTCGCGCAGCGCGTACTGCGCGTTGCCGAGCCAGTACTGCGCGACCGGCTGGTAGGGGCTCTGCGGATACTTGGCGATGAAGGCGCGGAACGAAGCCGCCGCGCCCTTGAAGTCGCCGGCGCGGAACTGCTGCGAAGCCGCATTGAACGCGTCCGTTTCCCCGGGCTGGACCGTGCCCTCGACGCCATCGACCGTGGTCTGCTGGGGCTCGAACTTCTTGAGCCGCGTGTCCAGGTCGCTGTAGCCGTCACGCTGCTGACGCTCGAGCGTGGTCAGGCGGTTGGTCAGGTCCTCGTTCTGCCCGCGCAGCGTCGCGACCTGCTGGTTGAGCTGGTCGAGACGGCCGGACTGGTCGAGGATCGTGCGTTGCGCGGCCGACAACTGGCTGGTCAGGTTGTCGGTGCGGCTACGCAGGTCGAGCACGGCGCGACGGGCTTCGTCGTCGTCGAACATGCCTGCGTGGGCCGGCGCCGCGCCGAGCGCGACACCGGCGACACAGGCCGCGGCGGCTGCACGCAGCCAGGGGAAGCGGTGCGTCATACGGCTTGGGTTCCCTTGCTTACTGTTGATAGACGATGTCCGCGCGGCGGTTCTGCGCCCACGAGGCTTCGTCGTGGCCCAGCGCCTGCGGCTTTTCCTTGCCCAGGCTGACCGATTCCATCTGCGAATCCGGCACGCCGAGCAGCGACAGGCCGCGGCGAACCGCTTCCGCGCGCTTCTGGCCCAGCGCGAGGTTGTACTCGCTGGTGCCGCGCTCGTCGGTGTTGCCCTGGATCAGGATGTGACGCGCCGGGTGGCTCTTCAGGTACTGGGCGTGCTGGGCCAGCAGCGACTGGTACTGGTCCGAGACCGAGTAGCTGTCGAAGTCGAAGTAGACGCTGCGCTTGGCCAGCGGGCCGTTCGGATCGTTCAGCGGATCGACGTTCACTTGCGCGACGTCGGTCGGGTTCGGTTGCGTCTGCAGCGCGTTGCCTTGCTGGTTCGCCTTGTCGTCGAGCTTGACGCCCGACTTACAGGCGGCGAGGGCGCTGATCATCATCACGGCGAGTGCCAGGCGAGCTTTATTGGTCATCATGGTGAATCTCCTGTTGGTCATTGCATGAATGGCCCCCACGACGGCTCACGGAAGGAGCCGCCCTGGACGGGCAGAATCTGCGGCGGCGAGCTGCCGTCCGAGGGGACGGCGGCCAGCACACTGCGGCCATTGGCTTGGGTCGCGTACAGGATGTACTGACCGTTTGCCGCGAAACTCGGCGATTCGTCATGCGTCGTATTGGTGACCGCGTTGGCGGCGCCGGTTTGCAGATCCTGGACATACAGCTTGAAGCCCCCACCGGTGCGCGAGATGTACGCGAGCAACTTGCCGTCGGGGCTGACGCGCGGGCTGGTGTTGTAGCTGCCCGTGAACGTCACGCGCTGCGCGCTGCCGGCGCTTTCGCCCTGTGCGGGCATCCGGTAGATTTGCGGCGCGCCACCACGATCGCTGGTGAAATAGATCCACCGGCCATCAGGAGAGTAAAAAGGTTCGGTATCGATCGAGCTGCTCTGGGTGAGCCGGCGCAGGCCGGTGCCCGTCGAGCTGACCGAGTAGATCTGGGTATTGCCCGTCAGGGACAGCGCCACGGCCAGCGTCTGGCCGTCCGGCGACCAGGCCGGCGCGCTGTTGTTGCCCTTCTGGTTCGAAATCACGTAGCGGCGGCCGGTCGGCAGGTCGTGGATATAGACCACCGGCTTGCGCAGTTCGAAGGACACGTAAGCAACCTTCGTTCCGCTCGGCGACCAGGCCGGCGAGATGATCGGCTCGGAGCTGGTCAGCGCCGGCACCGCGTTCTCGCCGTCGGAATCGGAAATCAGCAGACGATACTTGCCGCCCGAGCGCGTCACGTAGGACAGCCGCGTGCTGAACACGCCGCGCACGCCCATCAGCTTCTGGTAGATGAAGTCGGCGATCTTGTGGCCGGTCTTGCGCATGCTTTCGGCATCGCCCCCGGCCGTCAGCGAGAGGCCGCCGAGGCTTTGCTGCTTGAGCGTGTCGAACAGCATGAAGTCGACCTTGACCTGGCCGCTGGCGTCGCGGTTCACGGTGCCGGCGACCAGCGCGTTCGCGCCCTTTGCCTTCCAGGCGCCGTAGTCGACCGGGGCGGTCTCGGGGATCGGCGTGCTGCCGGCGTCGACATTCGAGAACTTGCCGGTACGGGACAGGTCGGCGCGCACCACGGCCGTCACCGATTGCGGCAAGCCGCCTTCGTTGACGAAATTCGCGGTGGCGATCGGAAACTGCGTCGACCCGACGCCCGTGATGAGCACATTGACCTGCGCGTTGGCGGTGCTGCCCGCCGCGATCAGGCACGAGGCCACCAGTGCCCTGAAACCCAGCTTCGTCATCAAACTCATGCGTCCTGTTTCCCGTATGTAACTGTGCAACCGCAAAGACCTAACAATAGCCGATTCGTTCCTTGTGGCGACGGCGCGAGTGTAAGCCGATTCCGTGTCACTCCGCCGCCCGGAAGGTAATTGCAATCTTCTTCGGGGTGATTCCGTTGGTATCGGGCGGCAGCGGCGAGGCCGCCCGCACCGCGCCGACCACGGTTTCGTCCCAGGCCGGATTGCCGCTCGGCCTCACCACCGAGACGCTGAGCACGTCGCCCGACGGCGAGCAGCGGACATCCACGCTCGTCACCAGCCCTTCGGTGGCGCCGTTCCAGACGATGAAGGGCTTGACCCGGCGCTTGACCTTGTCGCCATAACCGGGCGAGGTGGCATTGCCGCCCGAGCCCGAACCCGTGCCGCTCTTGGCCAGGCCGTCGCTGCCGCCCTGGCCGCCTGCCGCGCCCTGCAATTGCGCGAGGCGCGCCTGGCGCTCCTTGTCGAGCTTGGCATTGGCCGCCGCGGTGGCCTTGGCCTTCGCGGCCGCGTCGGCCTTCGCCTTGGCCGCGGCTTCCGCCTTGGCGGCCGCTGCCTTGTCGGCCTCGGCCTTCTTCTGCGCGTCGGCCTGCGCCTGTTCCTGCTTGCGTTGCTGCTCGAGCTTCTGCTGTTGCTCGAGTTTCTTCTGTTCGGCGAGTTGTTGCTGGCGCAACTTGTCGGCCTGCTTCTGCTTTTCCGCTGCCTGCTGCTGGGCGAGCTGCTGCGCGGCCAACTGGGCGGCGCGCTTGGCCTCGGCGTCCTGCTGGGCCTTCAGCGCCTGCTGGCGGCGCTGCTCGGCGAGCTGGGCCTCGCGCACGGCCGCTTCCTGCTGCTGGCGGCGCTTCTGCTGCAGGGCGATCTCGGCGTCGTCGTCCTGCGCCGGCGGCGGCGCGGGGGCGACGCGCACCGGCGGGGCGGGCGGCGGCACCGGGCGCGGCGCCGGCGAATCCGGCACCTCGGTCCACAGCTCGGCTTCCGCGCCGGCCGGCGTGCTGTTCTGCCAATCGATGCCGTGATAGAGCAGGGCCACCAGCAGCACGTGCATCAGCGCCGCGAGCAGGAACGCGCGTCCCGTGCCGCGCTCTCGAGGCGGCTGCAGCGGTGAGGCGGTGCGGGTCTTGCGCTGGTTCATTGCGATTTGACGAGGAGGCCCACGCGCTTCACGCCGCGCGCTTTCAGGTCCGACATGACGGTCATTACCTTGTCGTACTGCACGGTCTTGTCGGCCGCGATCACCACCGGCTGGTCGGGGTGGTCGGCCTGCCGCGAGGCGATGAAGTCGTCGAGCTCGGCCTTGCTCATGGTGTCTTCCTGCGAGGCGCCGGCGTCGCTCTTGTAGCGCACGCTCATGCGGCCGTCGGCCTGGATGTTGACCACCACGGGCGGCGTCTGGTCCTGCGGCGCCGCGTTGCCGACGGTCGGCAGGTTGACGATCGAGGGGGCCACGAGCGGGGCCGTGACCATGAAGATCACGAGCAGCACCAGCATCACGTCGATGTAGGGCACGACGTTGATGTCGGCCATCGAGCGGCGCGAGCGGCCGCCGCGCATGCTGGAACGAAGGGGAGTGCCGGCCATCGCGTGCTCCTTATTGGGCCTGGCGCTGCAGGATGTTCGAGAACTCCTCGACGAAGGTCTCGAAGCGGCTTGCCAGGCGATCGATGTCGTGCGCGTAGCGGTTGTAGGCCACCACCGCGGGAATCGCCGCGAACAGGCCGATCGCGGTGGCCACCAGGGCCTCGGCGATGCCGGGCGCGACGTTGGCGAGCGTGGCCTGCTGCACGTTGGCCAGGCCGCGGAACGAATTCATGATCCCCCAGACCGTGCCGAACAGGCCGATGTAGGGGCTGACCGAGCCGACCGAGGCCAGGAAGGCGAGGTTGGCCTCGAGCATGTCCATCTCGCGCTGGAACGAGGCACGCATCGCGCGGCGGGCGCCGTCGAGGATCAGCGAGGGATCGGAGATGCGCTTTTCCTTGGCCTTCAGGAACTCGCGCATGCCCGATTCGAAGATCCTTTCCAGCGAGCCGATCGTGTGGCGATTGTTCGCCGCGCTCTGGTAGAGCGCCTGGAGATCGCCGCCGGACCAGAAATCGCGTTCGAAACGCTCGGTCTGCTTGCGCGCGCGACGGATCGCGAACCATTTACGGAAGATGAACGTCCAGGACATCAGCGACAGCAGCAGGAGCAGCCCCATCACCGCCTGGGCGAGCACGCTCGCATTGAGGACGAGAGAAACGATCGACAGGTCTTGTGCAGAGTTCATAGGTGTGTGGTTGTCATGCCTTCTTGGCCGCCGCGCCGCTTCGATGCCGCTGGCGCGCTACGGGTCCGGCGTCCGGCGGCGCGTGGCGGGCCTGCCTTCGGCTGCCCGCGTCGCGCCTTGCCGTGCCGTCGTTGGTCCCGAATCAGGGTCGCAAGTTCATCGGCTCTGTCTAAACGGCGCTCAGGCCTCGGCCGTTGACAGGCTTGGTACCGGTCCCCGTTCCAGTGCATCGTGGACCGAGGGCGGAATGCCGGTCGGCCGCAGCGTTTCGCGGTCGACCCAGCCGATGCCGGTACGCCCCGACACCAGCAGCAGGTCGCCGAGCCAGGCTTCCTGCACGAAGATCATCGAGGCGCGCCCGAAACGTTCGATCCGGCTGACGATCGTCAACGAATCGTCCAGCCGCGCCGGCGCCCGGTAGTCGACCGCCGTGTCGCGCACCACGAACATCGCGCCGGTCTCGGCGGCCAGGCGCCGTTGGTCGAGGCCACAGGCCCGCAGCCATTCGGTGCGGGCCCGCTCGAAGAAGCGCAGGTAGTTCGCGTAGTACACGATGCCGCCGGCATCGGTGTCCTCGTAGTACACGCGAACCGGCCAGCGAAACGAGGGCACGGCTTCGGGCGGAGGTTCGGGTTCGGTCATGGCGCGCATTCTACCGGAACGTTTCGCGGCGTTTCGTAACCGAATGTTGCGCGCGCAGTGGCCCGCCCGGCGCGGCTGCGCGCGCCCCGGACGGGCTTGCCGGCAGCCTTCAGCCGCGGTGCACGGCCAGCCCTGCAGGGGCCTGCGCGACCGGCATCATTTCGACGGTGTTGATGTTGACGTGCGCCGGGCGCGTGGCGATCCAGTAGATCGTGTCGGCGATGTCCTCGGCCGTGAGCGGCTCGACGTTGGCGTACACGTTGGCGGCCTTCTCGTCGTCGCCGCGGAAGCGCACGTTGGAGAATTCGGTGCCGCCGCAGAGCCCCGGCTCGATGTCGGTCACGCGCAGCGGCGTGCCCAGCAGGTCGGTGCGCAGGTTCAGGCTGAATTGTCGGACGAATGCCTTGGTCGCGCCGTAGACGTTGCCGCCCGCGTACGGGTAGGTGCCGGCGACCGAGCCCAGGTTGAAGATGTGGCCGCGGCCGCGCGCGATCATGCCGGGCAGCAGCGTGTGCGTGACGGTGACCAGGCCCGAGCAGTTGGTGTCGATCATGGTCTGCCACTCGTCGAGGCTGGCCCGCTGGGCCGGCTCGGTACCCAGCGCGAGGCCGGCGTTGTTGACCAACACGTCGATCCCGGCGAAGTCCGCCGGCAGGCCCGCGAGCGCCGCCTCGATGGCGCCGCGCTCGCGCACGTCGAGCTCGACGGGCAACAGGGCCTCGCCGAGTTCGGCGGCGAGGGCGTCGAGCCGGTCCTTGCGGCGCGCGCTGGCGATCACGCGATGGCCGCCCTTGACGAAGGTCCGGGCGATGGCGGCGCCGAATCCCGCGGATGCGCCGGTGACGAACACGATCATTGCTGCTGCTCCTGGTCGGTGGGGGTGAAACGATAGGGGGGATCGTTAGCCTACTGACAATGCCGCGTTGCGGCAAGGCGACACGGGCCGTGTCCGGACTCGGCCGCGACCTGCGCGCCAGGCTCGAAGCCGACGCCGGAGGCAGGCCCGGCGGGGGATTCGCGGCAATTTGGATCGCGCCCTTATTGCGCCGCAGGGGCGGCCGGCCGGTTGCCTATTCATCGCCCATCCAATAAACTACGGCGCTCATCAGCCCCTGCGTGACTGGCGATAGAACCCTCGGGTTCAAGGTGGAGCATCCCACCGTGAAGCGCAGGGCGTCGTTTTTGCCGTTCGCCTGGGCAGCCGTTGTGCGCCGTTGCGTACATTGCCGGTGGCTGTCCGCCTTGCGTAACCGGATCCTTCCGTCGCGCCGGGCTGGCCGTCCGCCAGCAGCGCGCAATGTACTCGGCCCGCCCCGGTCAACCTGTACACACTTGACGGAAACCGTATGTTTGACAGAGCCCAAAGCACCATCGCGAACGTCGATCCCGACCTCTGGCAGGCGATCCAGCAGGAAAACCAGCGCCAGGAAGATCACATCGAGCTGATCGCCTCCGAGAACTACACGAGCCCGGCCGTGATGGCCGCGCAGGGCTCGCAACTGACCAACAAGTACG
>NZ_VWWK01000374.1:0-2222 GCF_011753035.1 Burkholderia sp. Ax-1720
GCCCGAGCCGGCGCCGCCGGCGCGCCGGGGCGTGACGCGGATCGCGTGCGAGCCGGCTGCGTTGACCGGCAGCGCGACGCCCTCGAGCCAGGGCGCGGCGCCGTCCACGCGCGTGCTCGCGCCGGCCAGCAGATCGGAAACGAAGCGCTTGCCGGCACCGATATCGGCGAGCGCATACCCTTCGGGCGGATTGAGCACGCAGGCGCCGAAGCGCAGCTCGCCGCTGGTGGTGATGGCCGGCGCGATGCCGAGCGTCTCGGCGATCTCGCGTGCCAGCAGGTTCACGCCGGTCAGCCCGCCCAGCAGCGGCACCACTGCGCTGCCGTCCTCGGCCACCGCCAGCACCGGCGGCTCGACGCCCTTGTCGGCCAGGCAGGGCGCCACGCAGCGGATCACGATGCCGGCCGCGCACAGCGCCACCACCGGATTGCCGCGCGCATAGAGCGCGCGCAGGTGGGCGCCGAGCTCGCTGAACGCCACGTCGCCCTCGGCGCGGCCCGCCAGCGCGTGGATCGTCGCGCCCTGGTAGCGCGCGCGGATCCGCTCGGCCACTGGCAGCGCGCCCGCGCCGAGCACCACGATCGCCGGCGCCACCGTCAGCCTTGCCATTTTTCCCCCGGCACCACCAGCAGCGAGAAGTAGGGCGAGGCCATCGGATCGACCTCGGCCAGCGGCACGATGCGCTGGCTGGCCATGGTGGCGCGCTCGACGTAGAGCGCGCGGCCGGCCAGGCCCAGCTCGTCTAGCACGCGCCGCACCTTGTCGAAATTGCGGCCCAGCTTCATCACCACCGCCGCGTCGGCCTTGGCCAGCCGCGCGCGCAGCTCGTCCTCGGGCAGCACGCCGGAGAGCACCGAGAGCGTCTGGTTGCGATAGACCAGCGGCACGCCGAGCACGGCCGCGCCGCCCAGCATCGAGCACACGCCGGGCACCACCTCGGTGTCGTAGCGATGCGCGAGCCGATCGTGCAGGTACATGTAGGAGCCGTAGAAGAACGGGTCGCCCTCGCAGATCACGGCGACGTCGCGCCCGGCATCGAGATGCGCGGCCACCACCTCGGCCGCCGTGTCGTAGAAGTCGGCGATCACGCGCTCGTAGCTGAGCGGCGGCTCGAGCGCCTCGGTGGTGACGGGGTAGACCAGCGGCAATTGCAGCTGCGCCTCGTGCAGATGCGCCTCGACGATGCCGTAGGCATTGCCCTTCTTGCCCTTGGCGACGAAGTAGGCCACCACCGGCGCGGCGCGCAGGTGGCGCACCGCCTTCAGGGTCAGCAGCTCCGGGTCGCCGGGGCCGACGCCGATGCCGAACAGGCGGCCGCGCGCGGCGCCCTGCCGGCTCGCTGCGGAGCGAGTCTCGCCGTGGTTCATTCGACCTCCGTCGCCAGGGCATTGACGGCGGCCGCCGCCATCGCGCTGCCGCCGCGGCGGCCGTTCACCACCACGTAGGGCACGCCGCGGCTGTCGGCGGCCAGCGCTGCCTTCGATTCGGCCGCGCCGATGAAGCCGACCGGGAAGCCGAGGATCAGGGCCGGCTTCGGCGCGCCGGCATCGAGCATGTCGAGCAGATGGAACAGCGCGGTGGGCGCATTGCCGATCACCACCACGCTGCCGGCCAGCCAGGGGCGCCACAGTTCGAGCGCGGCCGCCGAGCGGGTGTTGCCGAGTTGCGCGGCCAGTGCCGGCACCTCGGCCTCGCCGAGCGTGCAGCGCACCGGGTTGGCGGCCGGCAGGCGCGTGCGCGTGATGCCCTCGGCCACCATGCGCGCGTCGCAGAGGATCGGCGCGCCGGCGGCCAGCGCGTCCCGGCCGGCCTGGCCGGCGCCGGCCGAGAAGCGCAGGTCGGCGACGATGTCGACCATGCCGCAGGCATGGATCACGCGCACGGCGAGTTTTTCGAGGTCGGCGGGGATCGCCGAGAGATCGGCTTCCGCACGGATCGTCGCGAACGATTGCCGGTAGATTTCCTGGCCGTCGCGAAGGTAGTCGAGCATTCGGTTCAGTCCTGATGGCGCGGCGATGCGGCGAGCATCGCGGCGGCTTGGTCGATCGTCAGATGGCGCGCGGCGAGCCGGCCGAAGCCGCTGCCGCCGTCGCGCCGGTAAAGGTCGTAGCGGCCCGGGTCCACCGCGAGGAGGGTCGCGGCGGCGGGCCAGGGCTGCGCGCAGGCGCGCGGGCAGCCGCTCAGGTGGAGTTCCAGCGGGGCGGCGCCGTGTTCGGCCAGGC
>NZ_VWWK01000375.1:0-2242 GCF_011753035.1 Burkholderia sp. Ax-1720
GCCGCGCGCGTTGCGCGCGCGCTGGCCGCCGCCGGCGTGGGCCCCGACCAACGCGTCGGCATCTGCATGACGCGCTCGCTCGGCATGGTCGCGGCGCTGCTCGGCACGCTGCGCTCGCCGGGCGCCTTCGTGCCGCTCGACCCGGCCTATCCGGCCGAGCGCCTGGCGATGATGCTCGACGACGCGGGCGTGAAGGTGGTGCTGACCGATGCCGACGCGCAGGCGCGCTGCGGCGAGCTGTTCGCCGGGCGCGTGGCGATCGACGTCGGCGCGCTGGCCGCCGCCGAGGCCGAAAGCGATCACGCCGGTTCGACGCCAGCGGACCCGCATCCCGACCAGCTCGCCTACGTGATCTACACCTCCGGCTCGACCGGCCGCCCGAAGGGCGTGGCGATCTCGCACGGCGCCTTCGCCGCCCACCTCGACGACTTCATCGCCGCGCACGCGATCAGCGCGGCCGACACGCAGCTGCAGTCCTCCACCATCAACTTCGACGTCGCGCTGCACGAGATGCTGCCGGCCCTGCTGCAGGGCGGCCGGATCGAGATGCGCGGCCCCGAGGCCTGGGACATCGACACCACCAGCCGCCACCTGATCGACGCGCGCGTGACCTTCTCGCGCCTGCCGACCGCCTACTGGCAGCAGTGGCTGCGCACGCCGCCGCCGCCCGAGGCGCTGGCCGCGCTGCGGCAGATCACGGTGGGCGGCGAGGGTCTGCCCGGCGACGCGCTGGCGCAATGGCAGCGCGGCCCGCTGGGTCGCATCGGCCTGGCCAACCTGTATGGCCCGACCGAAACCACGGTGGCCTGCATGTACCGCGCCACCACGCCCGAGGATGCCTCGCAGGCGATCGTCTCGATCGGCGTGCCCTATGCCTCGCGCACCGCGCGCGTGCTGGACCGCGACGGCAACGAGGCGCCCATCGGCGCGCTCGGCGAGCTGTGCATCGGCGGCCACACGCTGGCGCGCGGTTATCTCGATCGCCCCTCGCTGACGGCCGACCGTTTCGTGCCCGATCCGCTCGGCGCGCCGGGCTCGCGCCTGTATCGCAGCGGCGACCTGTGCCGCCGCCGCGCCGACGGCGCGATCGACTTCCTCGGCCGCCTGGACCAGCAGATCAAGCTGCGCGGTTTCCGCATCGAGCCCGGCGAGATCGAGGCGGCGCTGCGGCGCCTGCCCGGCGTGGCCGAGGCGGTGGTGGTGCTGGCCAGCGAGCGCGGCGTGGCGCGCCTGGTCGCCTACGTGGTCGGCGCGGCGGGCGTCGCGCTCGACGGCCTCGAGCTGCAGCGCACGCTGGCCCAGCAACTGCCGGCCCACATGGTGCCGGCCGCGATCGCCGTGCTCGCGCGCATGCCCTTGATGCAGAACGGCAAGGTCGATCGCGCCGCGCTGCCGGCCGTCGAGATCGCGCCGGCCGAGGGCTCGCGCGCCGAGCCGCGCAACCAGGCCGAGCGCCTGCTGCTGAGCTGGTGGCAGGCCGTGCTCAAGCGCGAGGATCTCGGCATCGACGACGATTTCTTCGCGGTCGGCGGCGATTCGATCCTGAGCCTGCAACTGATCGCCAAGGCCCGCGCGCAAGGCTGGCTGCTGACGCCGCGCCAAGTATTCGAGCAGCCCAGCGTGGCGCGCCTGGCGGCCGTGATGCGGCCGCTCGACGGCGAGGCCGAGCAGGTCGAGATCCGCGAACCGCTGCCGCTCACCCCGATTCAAGCGTGGTTCCACGCGCGTTATCCGCAAGGCGAGGCGCACTGGAACCAATCGGTCCTGCTGCGCGTGCGCGGCGAACTGGAGCTGCCGGCCTTCGAGCGCGCGCTGGCTGCCGTGATCGCGCGTCACGACGCGCTGCGGCTGCGCTTCGAGCGCGACGGCGACGGCCTTTGGCAACAGCGTGTGCTGGCCGAGGCGCCGGCCGTGCCGGTGCAGTCGATCGACCTGCGCGCGGCCGGCGAACGCTGGGCCGCCGCGCTGGAACAGGCGGGCGAGGAAGCGCAGCGCTCGCTCGATCCTCTTGCGGGCCGGCTGGTCAAGGCGGTGGCGTTCCGCGTGCCCGAGCTTGCCGACGGCGCCGTCGAAGGCCGCCTGCTGCTGGTGATCCATCACCTGGCGGTGGACGGCGTGTCCTGGCGCATCCTGCTGGCCGACCTGGCCGCCGCCTACGAGGCGGCCGTCGCCGGCCGCGCGATCGCGCTCGACGCGGCGCTGCCCTGGAGCGTGTGGGCCGCGGCCCAGCGCGAGGCGGCCA
>NZ_VWWK01000376.1:0-2190 GCF_011753035.1 Burkholderia sp. Ax-1720
AGCGAGCCGGTGCCGCTCACCGTGCCGCCGAAGCTGGTGTCGTCGGAGCGGTTGAAGACCAGCGAGCCCGCGTTCGCGACATTGCCGGCCAGGGTGCCCGAGGTGCCGCCGTTGCCGACCTGCAGCGCCACCCCGAGCCGCCCGCGCGTGACGCGGCCGTTGCGCAGCAACTGGTCCTTCACGTCGAGCGCGATATCGATCGGGATCGCGAAGGACAGGCCCTGGTAGCCGCCCGTCTTCGAGTAGATGGTCGAATTGATCGCGATCACCCGGCCCTGCAGGTCGAACAGCGGGCCGCCCGAGTTGCCGGGGTTGATCGGCACGTCGGTCTGGATGAAGGGGATGTAGGCCTCGCCCGGCAGCGAGCGCGACTTCGCGCTGACGATGCCCTGCGTGACGGTATTGGCAAAACCGTAAGGCGAGCCGATCGCCATCACCCAGTCGCCCACCTCGGTGCGCGCCGGATCGCCGGTGACCACCGCCGGCAGCCCGTGCGCGTCGATGCGGATCACCGCCACGTCCGACAGCGGATCGCTGCCGATCACGCGGCCCTTGAACTGGCGCTTGTCGGTCAGCTTCACGTCGACCGTGGCCGCGTCGCCCACCACGTGCCGGTTGGTCAGGATGATGCCGTCGGCGTCGACGATGAAGCCCGAGCCCAGGCTCACCTCCTCGCGATTGCCGATCACGCGGCGCGCGAAATACGGCGCCAGCGGACTGTCCGGCGCGATGCCGGGCGGCAGCTCGATGCCGACCTGGGCCACCTCGCGCGTGACGCTGATGTTGACCACCGCCGGGCCGTTGCGGCGCGCGAGGGCGGCGAAGTTGGGCAGCACCAGCGGCTCCCCGGCCTGCACCGAGGTGGAGGTCGCCGCATGCCCGGCCGCGATCGGCGCCAGCGCGGCCAACACCATCGACAAGGCCAGCATCGGCCGCAACCGCCCGAGGCAGGACACCCCGACGCGCAGGCGCAGATGCCTGACATCGCATCCGTCATTCGCCATCGCCACGCCCTCGGCAAGCATGACCGGCGCACAGGATCAACGCCCGCAGCTCGTCGACGGTGAAACGCCCGTCGAGCGTGATGGCGCCGCGACGCCAGCGCGGCCGGTCGCGTATGTCGTCCCAGTCGATCCAGCCGCTCGCCGTCTTGAGCCGCTGGCAGAGCGCACGCAGCAGCAGATCGAGGGCGCCCGGGTTGCAGGCCGTATCGGGGTTCGGGTTGGCTGCCATCTGATGCTCCCACTACAAGGTTGAGGCCTTCGAAGGCTCGCGGGCGGTCGCGCGCTCAGCGCGGCGGAACCGCGACGGGCAGCGCGGGACGCTGCGGCGTGACGGACTTGCCCCAGTTCGCGCCGAACCGGTTGCGCTCGGCCGACAGGTTGAAGGTGCCGATGCGGTTCGACGGCTGCCTCGCGCGATCCTCGGATGCGGGCTGCGAGGCGCCGGTCGAGGGCGCCGCGCCAGACTGCAACTGCCGGCTCAGGCAGTCGTACGACAGCGCACGCACGCCGTCCACTTCGACATCGACGCACACGCCGCGCTTGCCGCCGGCCTGCGCGTCGGTATCCGACGCGGCCGACGCCGACGCCGATGCCGATGCCGACGACGACGATATCGACGCCGGAACCGGGACGAGTGCCTGCGCGAACGCGCCGCCAGCCGTCATCATCGCCATCGCCAGACAGCCGGCCGGCGCCATCCGCGGCACCCGGCCGGTGCGTCGGCGCATCGCCATCGCCTCGTTCGCGCGGCGCATCTCAG
Organism: Burkholderia sp. Ax-1720; assembly: GCF_011753035.1. Lineage (NCBI taxonomy): Bacteria > Pseudomonadati > Pseudomonadota > Betaproteobacteria > Burkholderiales > Burkholderiaceae > Burkholderia > Burkholderia sp. Ax-1720. The sequence goes on from NZ_VWWK01000376.1 coordinate 1,765, forward strand.
TTCGCCCCGTCGCGCGCGGCGAGGAAGCGCCGGAACGCGGCGCGCTCGGGATCCGGCACCCGCGGCGCGGCGGCCGCGAGCGCATCGAACCACGCCTCGCGCATGCCGTCGACGCGATGCCAGCCGCTCACCTGCGCGCCGGTCGGAAACGGTGTCGCCAGCGGTTCGCGGTAATGGACCAGGAACAGGCGCGGCGCCGCCCCGGGCCGGTTCCGGCCAGCACGCCGCCGGCCCCGCGCGTCCCCCAGTAGGAGGCTTCCCCGTGCCGCGACCGCCCCCACCGGTCGCGCTGCCCGAACTTCCCCAGTAGGAGGCTTCCTCGAACAGCGACAGCCCCGACAGGTCGCTGTGCGCGAACACTACCGGCCCGTCGGCCTCGCGCAACGCGAGGATGCCGGGCCGCGACAGGAAGCCGACCTCGGGCGT
>NZ_VWWK01000377.1:0-2047 GCF_011753035.1 Burkholderia sp. Ax-1720
GGTCTAGGCGCTCGCCCGTCACGTGCGGCGGCAGCGCGGTGTCGCGCGCCACGAACACCAGCGCGGCATCGAGCTCGCCCAGCGAGAGCTTGTCGAGCAGCGCGCCGGCCCAGCCGGCCTCGACGCGCGGCGCTACCGAAGGCCAGCGCTCGCGCAGCATCGCGATCAGTTCAGGCAGCATCAGCTCGCCGATGCCGTGCGTGATGCCGAGCCGGAACGCGCCGGCCGGCGGCTGGGTGGCGCGCACCATCTCGCGCAGCGCCTCCACCTCGCGCAGCACCGCGCGGCATTGGTCGTGCACGCGGCGGCCGAGGTCGGTGGGGCGCGGCGGCTTGGTGTTGCGGTCGAGCAGCTCGACGCCGAGCGCTTCCTCGAGGTTCTGCACGCGCCGCGTGATGGCCGGCTGCGTGATGCCGAGCTCGTGCGCGGCCTGGCTCAGGGACTGGCAGCGGATCACGGCCGCGAATGCATCGATATCGCCGATTTTCATGTTACTTTTGCATGCAATCCGATCAGGGTTATAAGCCCGAATCATATTCCAAGAGGTCCCCGATGAGTTCGTTTTCCTTGCATCAGTCGCTCGCGGAAGACGCGCAGCGTGCCGCGCCCCCGCTGGCCGAGTTCATCGCCGCGTTCTCGCGGCTGATCGACACGCGGCCCGACGAGGCGCGCGTGGTCCGTGACGGCGGCGCGCTGCTGGCCGACCTGGTGGCCCGCGACGACTGGCTGCCCGGCAACTTCGCCCAGCCCGATCCGGAGCGCTACCAGCAGTTCCTGCTGCATCGCGACCCCGGCGCGCGCTTCTCGGTGGTCAGCTTCGTGTGGGGCCCGGGGCAGACCACGCCGATCCACGATCACACCGTCTGGGGCTTGATCGGCATGCTGCGCGGCGCGGAGGATTCGCAGCCCTATGCGCTGGCCGCCGATGGCCGGCCGCTGCCCGAGGGCGAGCCGGTGCGGCTCGCGCCGGGGCAGGTCGAGGCGGTCTCGCCCGCGCTCGGCGACATCCATCGCGTCAGCAACGTCTACGCGGATCGCGACTCGATCAGCATCCACGTGTATGGTGCCGACATCGGCGCGGTCGAGCGCTCGGTCTATCGCGAGGACGGCACGCGCAAGCTGTTCATTTCCGGCTACACGCTGCCGGCGCAGGCCGTGAGCCACTGAGCCGGGCGTCATCCGGATTCCGATTCCATCGTTCCTTTCCCTTTCTTCTTGTCGATGAACACCGTGCCTGCTTCTTCCGTCGATTCCTCCGCCGTTCCCGTCGAGTTTCCCCGCCTGTCCGTCGCCGAGGTGCGCGCCGCGCTGCTCGCGCGCGAGGAGATCGCCCTGGTCGACCTGCGCGAGGAGGACCCTTACGCGCACGGCCATCCGCTGTGGGCCGCCAACCTCTCGCTGTCCAAGCTCGAGCTCGAGGCCTGGACGCGCATCCCGCGCCGCGACACCACGATCGTGCTGTACGGCGAGGCGCTGGGCGAGGATCTCGCGCCGCGCGGCGCGCGCGTGCTGGCCGCGCTCGGCTACACGCGCGTGCATCTGCTCGACGGCGGCCTGGACGCCTGGCGCGCGGCCGGCGGCGAGCTGTTCATCGACGTCAACGTGCCGAGCAAGTCCTTCGGCGAGTATGTCGAGGCCGAGCGCCACACGCCCTCGCTGTCGGCGCCCGAGGTGCAGGCGCTGATCGACGCGCGCGCCGACGTGGTGATCGTCGACGCGCGCCGCTTCGACGAATACCAGACCATGAGCATCCCGACCGCGACCAGCGTGCCCGGCGCCGAGCTGGTGCTGCGCGTGCGCGAGCTCGCGCCCGATCCGGCCACGCGCGTGATCGTCAATTGCGCGGGGCGCACGCGCAGCATCATCGGCACCCAGTCGCTGGTCAACGCGGGGCTGCCGAACCCGGTGGCGGCGCTGCGCAACGGCACCATCGGCTGGCTGCTGGCCGGGCAGACGCTCGACCATGGCGCGGCGAAACGCTTCCCCGATGCCATCTCGGACGCGCATCGCGAGGCTGCCCGCCGCAGCGCCCGCGAGGTGGCCGCGA
>NZ_VWWK01000378.1:0-2150 GCF_011753035.1 Burkholderia sp. Ax-1720
CGGCCGCGAGCGGCGCGTGCCGGCGGGCGCCGCCCGCTCGGGCGCGGGCGACGGGCTCAGCACGGCGCGCAGGGTGGTCAGTAGCGGAACGCTCATCGGGCTTCCTCAGTCGAGCAGCATCACCTGCGTGTCGCGCGTGCCCCGGAACGGGTTGCGGCCGTGCGCGACCAGCATGTTGTCGACGATCATCAGGTCGCCGGTGCGCCAGGCGAAGGCGACTTCCTCGGCGTCGAAGGCGTCGTAGACGGCATCGAGATCGGCGGCCGGCATCGGCGCCCCGTCGCCGTAGCGGATCTCGTAGGGGAAGGCGGCGCGGCCCGCGTAGCGCCGCTGCAGGTGCCGGTAGCTGAAGTCGCCCATCGAGCGCGGATTCGGGTGCTGGGCGCTGGCCTGGTTGAACCAGACCGTCTCGCCGGTGCGCGGATGCCGGCGCAGCGCCGGGCCGACGTGCGAGACCGTCAGGCTGCCGTCCTCGAGCCAGCGCCAGCCGAGCCCGCGCGCCTCGCACAGCGCCTGGGCCTGCTCGCGCTCGGCGGTGCCGAAGGCCTCGTCCCAGGGCCGGTGGTATTCGGCGAACGGCAGGTTCGGGTTGGCGGCCAGCCGCTCGGCGCGGTCGCCCGGCGCCGCGAAGTTGCGCAGGTACATCACGCCGCGGGCGGCGAAGCGCTCGCGCAGCCCGGCCGGCAGCCGCGCGGTCAGGCGCCGCATGTCGCAGATCGGCGTCTCGCCGCCCGAGTCGGCCGGCTTGCGGCAGTAGAACGCCAGCAGGCGCGGGAACGACGGCATGTAGGCCATTTCCTGGTGCAGGCCGATCTTGAACGGCGGCGGCATGCGCGTCGATTCGTAGACGCCGCCGGCCACCTGCCTGCGCGGCGCGGCGCCCGCGGTATAGCCGTTGGCGTGCGGCGCGAACAGCGCCCCCAGGCGGCCGAAGGCGGCCGTGTCGGGCAGCGCGAAACCGCGCAGCAGCAGGGCGCCGTATTCGGCGAGCAGCGCGTCGATGTCGGCGCGCCGCTCGCGGAACCAGGCCACGAAGGCATCGGTGGCGCCGCTCGAACCGGTCGAGTCGTAGAGCTCGGCGAGCGCAGGGTCCACCGGTTCGATCAAGAGGGGCACGCTGCGGCCGGCCACCGCCGGCGCGCAGCGCACCGTGTCGGCGCCGAGCCGCGCGGCGGCCGGATGGAGGGCGGGAGGGGCGAGCGCGCTCATCGCGTCAGGCCAGCGCTGGCTTGCTGAGCAGGATCTCGAAGCCGAGCGCGCCGAGCCCCGCGCTCGGGCTGTGGATGCTCGCGTAGGGCGCCAGCCCCGCCTCGGCCACCAGCTCGTGCGCCTCGGCCAGCGTGATCTTCTCCTCGACGTGGGTGGGCGGGTAGTCGGCCGCCGCGCGCATCGCGGTGAAGCGGTCGAGCAGGTGCTGCGGCGCGTCGCGGCGCATGTCGTGCACCAGGGCCACGCCGCCCGGGTGCAGCACGCGGAACATCTCGGTCAGGCTCTTCGCCTTGTCCGGCAGGTGGTGCAGGGTGGCGCGGCCGACCGCCATGGTCAGCTCGCCGTCGGCGAACGGCAGCTCGAGCGCGTCGCCCACCCGCAGCTCGACGCGCTGCTCGATGCCGAGCGTCTTCAGGCGCGGGCGGCCCTCGTCGAGCATGGCCGGATCGAGGTCGACGCCGATGAAGCGCCAGCCCTCCATCGCCGGATCGGCGGCCAGGCGGACCGGCACCACGCCGGTGGCGGTGCCGATGTCGGCGATGGTGCCGGCCGCCATGCCGCGGGCGAGCTGGCGGATCCGGCTGATGAACAGCAGGTCCCAGGGTTCGAGCGTCTCGGTGGCGAAGCGGTCGTAGTCGTTGGCCGGGCGGAGATTCTTCAGCAGCATGGCGTTCCTCGATTCGGTCGGGGCGTTGCGTGGAAGGGAGTGGCGAATGGCGGGTTCATGGCCGGGCGCGCTCACAGCCAGCCGACCGGCACGGCGGCCAGCAGGCGCCGCGCGGTGGCGCTGTTGACGCCGAACGCGGGGCGCTGCCGGCGCTCGACCGCGTGCGCGACCATCGCGGCGATGCGTGCCGACAGGCCCAGCCCGACGCCCCAGGAGGGCGAGGCGACGCCGAGGTCGAGCAGCGTCGCGGCGCTCAGGAAGTCGATGTTCGGGT
>NZ_VWWK01000379.1:0-2106 GCF_011753035.1 Burkholderia sp. Ax-1720
CACGTTCAGACGCGCCTGCTGCATCGGACCACGCGCCATCTCGGCCTGACCGAAAGCGGGCAGCGCTATTTCGAACGCTCGAAATCGATCCTCGCCGAGATCGACCACGCCAATGCCGAGGCGCGCAGCAGCGCGACCTGGCCGGCCAGCGCGGGCGAGGCCCGCATCGCCTGGTCGATCGCGGCACGCTCGGGCAAGGGCAGCTTGCCGTCCACGTAAGCCAGTAACTGGATATCGTCCGGTTTCATCAATCTATGTCGTTCTAATCGAATGGGCAGGGATCGATCTGTTCCATGCCGGGTGCCGACGGTCCGATCGGCACCGCATTTTCGGTGAAGCATAAGCTCGGCGCGCGGCGTTGTTCTGGAATCGCGCCCACTTTTTTCATTTGTTCACGTTCGCCACCGGGTTTGCCCCGGTGCTCGCTCCGTCGTTCTCTCTATTAGCCCTCGTCACGAGTCGGCCCGGCCTCGCGGCGCATGCTCGCCGGAGGGCGGCGCGGAGGACGCGGCAGGCGCGGGCGTGGCGGGTTCCGCGGCGAGGCGCCGGCCCAGCGCGCCGAGGTCGACGTCGCCGGGCGCGTCGTTCGGCGCACCGATCAGCGCATAGCCGAGCGCGGCGCGGCGCCACGTTACCACACGCATCCGGTTGATGGCACGTTCGCTGATCGCCAGGTCAGGTTTCGACTCGGCGATCACGCACAGCGCGACCGGGCCGCCGCGACGCGGCAGGTAGACCAGCTGTATCAGCGGCCGGCCGCGGAATGCCAAGCGTTGCACGGCGCGCAGTTGCAGCCCTGCATCGCTGAGGTCGGGCACGCGCAGGTCGAGGTGGTCGCGCGCGCGAATCTCGGCGATCGCATCGGCCGCTTCATTCGCATCGAGCCTCGCGTATTCGAGCGTGTCGCGCGTATAGAGCTGCTGGTAGCCGACCGCCGCGGCGAGCCAGGGCGACACCGGATTGCCCGAGGCGGCGCGCAGCAGCAGGCCCGCGCAGACGGCACCGGCCACGCAGGCGGCGGCCAGCCAGGGCAGGGTCGGCGCGCGCGGGCGCAGTCGCGGCGCAGGCGGCGGGGACGAGGGCGGCGGTGGCGGCGATGCGGCATGCGCAGGCGCCCGTTGCGCGGTATTCGGCGAAGCCTCGACGGCCCTTGCCGAGCCGGGCGCTTCGTCGCGATCGCGATGCGCGTCGATCAGCCGGTCGAGGTCGAGCGCGAGCGCGCTGGGCAGCGGCGGCAAGGCCTGCGCCTCGAACGCGGCGCGGTAATCGAGCTTGGAGGCGCGCAGCAGGCGCACGATGCGCGCGGCCTCGGCCGAGGTGGCCACCAGCGAGGCCACGCCGGCCCATTGCGAGGGCGGCAGGGTACCGTCGGTATAGGCGATCAGCAGGGTTTCGTCGACTTTCATGCCAGCGTATCCCCGGGCGTGGTGGCCGCGCGAGACGGCGCGCGACGCGGCGCGAAGCGCGCGCCGATCGCCTGGCGCGCGCGCGACAGGCGGCTCATCACGGTGCCGATCGGAATCTCCAGCACGTCGGCCGCTTCCTGGTAGCTGAGGCCTTCCACGGCCACCAGCAGCATCACCACGCGCTGCGCCTCGGGCAGCCGCTCGACCGCGGCGATCACCTGCTCGTGCATCAGCGCCGATTCGGGCGTCTGGCCCGAGGGATCGGGCAGGTTCTCGATCAGGTCGTCGTCCCAGTCGAAGCTGGCGCGACGGCGCACGCCGCGCGAGCGCAGCTCGTTGAGCCAGGTGGTGTGGACGATCGAGAACATCCAGCTCAGCGGCGCGGTATCGGGCTGCAACTGGTGGGCGCGTTCGAGCGCGCGCACGCAGGCGCGCTGCACCAGGTCCTCGGCGTCGTGCTGGTCGCCGGCCAGGCGCAGGGCGAAGGCCCACAGCCGCGGCAGCATCTCGGGAAGCAGGCTCGGCAAGTCTGCACTGCTCATCGGCGTCAATCTCCGCTGGGAGCTGGAGGCGGGGCGCACCGTCGCGGGCCCGGCTCCGTGGCGATGCCGTCGGCCTGGCGGCCGACGGCGTCATGATGCGCCGCCGCGCCGGCGGGTAGGCCGGGCGGGACGCGAAGTGGCCGCCCGCGCAGCGGCTC
>NZ_VWWK01000380.1:0-2103 GCF_011753035.1 Burkholderia sp. Ax-1720
CCGCGGTCGCGCTGGGCACCGACACCGGCGGCTCGATCCGCATCCCCGCCGCGCTCTGCGGCCTGACCGGCTTCAAGCCGACCGCCAGCCGCGTGCCGCGCTCGGGCGGCGTGCCGTTGTCGACCACGCTCGACTCGTTCGGGCCGATCGGCGTCTCGGTGGCCTGCTGCGCGCTGGTCGACCGGATCCTCGCCGGCCTGGCGCCGCGCGTGCCGGCCGCGCGGCCGCTCGAAGGCGTGCGGCTCGGGGTGCTCAATCATTATGTGACGGACGGCATGGATGCCGAGGTCGGCGCCGCCTTCGACGCCGCGCTGCGCCATCTCGAGGCGGCCGGCGCGATCGTCTCCGACCTGCGTTTCGCCCCGCTCGACCGCCTGCCCGAGATCAACCGCTTCGGCTTCTCGCCGATCGAGGCCTATGCCTGGCACCGGCCGCTGCTGGCCAATCGGCGCGACCAGTACGATCCGCGCGTGCTGGCGCGCATCCTCAAGGGCGAGACGGCCAGCGCGGCCGACTACCTGGACCTGATCGCCGCGCGCGCCGCCATGCTCGACGAGGCCGAGCAGACGCTCTGGTCGCGCGTCGACGCGGTGCTGGCGCCGACCGTGCCGGTGGTGCCGCCGCGCATCGCCGAGCTGGAAGCCGACGACGAGGCCTTCGGGCGCACCAACGCGCTGATCCTGCGCAACCCGAGCGCCTTCAACTTCCTCGACGCCTGCGCGCTGTCGGTGCCCTGCCATCCGCGCGACGCGGCGCCGGTCGGGCTGATGCTGGCCGCCGGCCCGCATCGCGACGATGCCCTGCTGGCGATCGGCCAGGCGGTCGAGGCGGTGCTGGCGGCGATTCGCTGAATCCGCGGGGCGGGGGGCATGCAGGCCGCGGCTGGAGCCGCCGCCTTGGCGGCGACGGCCTCGATCGCCGCGCACGAGCCTGACGCCCGGCCGACCGCCGCGCCAGCTTGCGCGCCCGGCACTGCCACCGCGAGCCAGCTTCCGCCCGGAAATCCCGTCCGGCGCACGAAAACAGCGGCCCGTTCGCGATAAAATCCGACCACTCCATTTTCGGGACCGACCACCGATGAACGATTTCTCGCTGTCGCTGCGCCGCGAGCGCCGCCTCCTGACGCTGCTCGGCGTCGTCTGCGTCGCCCTGCTGGCGGGCGCGCTGTACCTGCAGTTCGTCAAGGGCGAGGATCCCTGCCCGCTGTGCATCATCCAGCGCTACTTCTTCGCGCTGATCGCGATCTTCTCCTTCCTCGGCACCGGCCTGCGCAGCTGGCGCAGCCTCGCCGTGATCGAACTGCTGATCGTGATCGCCGCGCTGGCCGGCGCCGGCACCGCCCTGCACCACCTGCAGATCCAGCTGCACCCGGGCTTCAGCTGCGGTTTCGACACGCTGCAGCCGATCGTCGACAGCCTGCCGCCCGCGCACTGGCTGCCGAGCGTGTTCAAGGTGGCCGGCCTCTGCGAGACGGCCTACCCGCCGATCCTCGGCATCCTGCTGCCGGGCTGGGCCGCGATCGGCTTCGTGGTGATCTTCCTGGCCGTGGCCGGCAGCCTGGTGCGCAACCGCCGCCGCATCGCGCGCGGGGTCTGAGCCCGTTCCACGCGCCTCGCGCGGCGGCCCCGGGCACGCCGCGCACGCCGTTCGGCGTAAACACCTAAGTCTCGCCGGGGCCCGCCGGGCCCCGTCCCTCCAGTCGCATCGCGGCCCGCCCCGGCGGCCGCGCCTGCCCCGCGCGGCGGCCTTCGCCGCGCGTCGGCCGGGTCCGTCGACGCCGCCCCCGCGCCCGACGTACTAGGATCGACATGATCGCCTCCAAATAGCCCGCATCAGCCAGGGAAAATATTTCCCGGAATTTGCGGTGCTATCGTCAAAACCGGATGGCGATCTACGTGCGCGAGGCTGGAGTCCTCGAAGCTTGTCGACCCTGCGTAACGCGCGCCTGATCCGCAATGTCTGCTATCGACCATGACAACGCAAACCATCCGTATCCGTCCCCCAGGCAGCACGTCCCGCGTGCGCGCCACCCCCCCGAACCGGCCGTTCGACGCCGTGCGCCAGCCCGCGCCGGTCCGAGGCGCGCCGCGACGGGCCAGCGCC
>NZ_VWWK01000381.1:0-2033 GCF_011753035.1 Burkholderia sp. Ax-1720
TGCCGGTGGTCGAGGCGAGCGTCGCGCCGACCGTGCCGAGCGCCGTGGTGGCGGCCAGGCCCGTGTGCGCCGCGCTCGACAGCGTGCCCGTCACCGTGTTCGCGACCGTCGAGACCGCGCCCGTCACCGTCGAGACCGGCAGCGCCGTCTGCAGGTTGCCGATCAGCGCCGTGATCGAGGCGATCGGGTTGCTCGCGACCACGCCGGTGACCGCGTTGACCACGCCCTTCACCGCCGCCGGCGCGGTGCTGGCGACCGTGCCCGCCACCGTGCCGAGGCCGCCGACCGCCGAGCTCACGCCCGACGAGGCCGCGTTGACCACGCCGGTGACCGCCGCCGTCGGCACCGAGGCCAGGGCGCCGGTGAGCGCCGTGGTCGCATTGCCGAGGCCCGAGGTCGCCGCGCCCAGCACGCCCGTCACGGCCGAGGCCGGATTGACGCTGCCGACCAGGCCGGTGATCGCCGTGGTGGTGGTGCCCAAGCCGCCCGCGACTGCCTGGACGCCGCCCGACAACGCGTTCGCGCCGGCGCCGAGCGCGCCCGAAACCGCCGTCGCGCCGGTACCGAGGCCGCTGGCCAGTGCGCCGGCCGTGCCGCCCAGCGCCGTGGCGCCGGTGCCCAGCGCACCGGCCACCGTGCCGGTCACCGCGCACAGGCCGCTGGTCGCCGCGCCGAGACCGCCGGCCAAGGCGCCCGCGCCGCTCGACAAAGCACCGGCTGCCGTGCCCGCCACCGACGACAGGCCGCCCGCCGCCGCGCCGAGGCCGCCGGCCAAGGCGCCCGCGCCGCTCGACAACGCGCCGGCTGCCGTGCCCGCCACCGTCGACAGACCGCCCGTCGCCGCGCCGAGACCGCCGGCCAGGGCGCCCGCGCCATTCGACAGCGCACCGGCGACAGTGCCCAGACCACCGCTCAGCGCGCCCGTTGCAGTGCCGGCGACCGTCGTCAGGCCACCTGCCAGCGACGAAGCGCCCGTGCCCAGCACGCCAGAGACCGCGCTAAGCCCGCTCGACAGACCGCCCGCCACCGCGCCGGCGCCACCCGACAGCGCGCCGGCGGCAGTACCGAGGCCGGTCGACAGACCGCTGACGACCGTTCCGGTCACCGCGCCCAGGCCGCCCATCGCCGAACCGAGACCGCCCGCGACTGCACCGAGACCACCGGCAAGCGCACCGGCGCCGCTCGACAGCGCGCCTGACACCGTGCCGAGGCCACCGGCGAGCGCACCCGCACCGCTCGACAGCGCACCGGTCGCGGCACCCAGGCCATTCGACAGACCGCCAGCAACCGTGCCGGCCACCGTGTTCAGGCCGCTCGTCGCCGAACCCAGGCCACCAGCGACGGCACCGAGACCACCGGCCAGCGCACCCGCGCCGCTCGACAAAGCGCCCGTCGCGGCACCCAGACCGCTCGACAGGCCACTCGTCACCGTGCCAGCCACCGTGTTCAGCCCGCTCGTCGCCGAACCCAGGCCGCCAGCGACGGCGCCGAGACCGCCTGCCAGCGCACCCGCGCCGCTCGACAGCGCGCCCGTGGCGGCACCCAGTCCATTCGACAGGCCGCTGGCAACCGTGCCGGCCACCGTGTTCAGGCCGCTCGTCGCCGAACCCAGCCCGCCAGCGACGGCGCCGAGACCACCGGCCAACGCGCCTGCGCCGCTCGACAACGCGCCCGTGGCGGCACCCAGCCCATTCGACAGGCCGCTCGTCACCGTGCCGGCCACCGTATTCAAACCACCCGCCGCGGCACCCAGGCCACCGGCCAGCGCACCCGCACCCGATGCCAAGGCGCCCGATGCCGCACCGAGGCCACCCGCGACCGTCCCGGCCACCGTATTCAATCCCCCCGTCGCGGCACCCAGGCCGCCGGCCAGCGCACCCGCGCCCGATGCCAGCGCGCCCGATACCGCGCCCAGGCCATTCGACAGGCCGCCCGTCGCGGCGCCGAGGCCCGTGGTCAGCGCGCCGGTGGTCGTGCCCAGACCCGTCGACAAGCCGCTGACGACCGTGCCCGCGACCGCGTTCAGGCCACCC
>NZ_VWWK01000382.1:0-2087 GCF_011753035.1 Burkholderia sp. Ax-1720
ATGTATCAGTACGACCAGTACGACCAGACGATCGTCGACGAACGCGTCGCGCAGTACCGCGACCAGGTGCGTCGCCGGCTGTCGGGCGAATTGAGCGAAGAAGAGTTCCGCCCGCTGCGCCTGCAGAACGGCCTGTACATGCAGCGCCACGCCTACATGCACCGCATCGCGATTCCTTACGGCAACCTTCGCAGCGACCAGCTGCGCATGCTGGCCGTGATCGCGCGCGAGCACGACCGCGGCTACGGGCACTTCTCGACGCGGTCGAACATCCAGTTCAACTGGATCCAGCTCGAGGACACGCCCGAAATCCTGCGCAAGCTCGCCTCGGTCCAGATGCACGGCATCCAGACCTCGGGCAACTGCATCCGCAACATCACCGCCGACCAGTTCGCGGGCGTGGCGCCCGACGAAGTGATCGACCCGCGCCCCTGGTCGGAAATCCTGCGCCAGTGGTCGACGTTCCACCCCGAATTCGCCTGGCTGCCGCGCAAGTTCAAGATCGCCGTGTCGGGCGCCAAGATCGACCGCGCCGCCGTGCAGATGCACGACCTGGGCGTCTACCTGTCGCGCAACGAGCAGGGCGAGGTGGTGGCCAGCATCCTGGCCGGCGGCGGCCTGGGCCGCACCCCGATCGTCGGCTCGATCATCCGCGAGAACCTGCCCTGGCAGCACCTGCTGACCTATTGCGAGGCGGTGCTGCGCGTCTACAACCGCTTCGGCCGCCGCGACAATCTCTATAAGGCGCGGATCAAGATCCTGGTCAAGGCGCTGTCGCCGGAGAAGTTCTCGCAGCAGGTCGAGCAAGAGTGGCAGCACCTGAAGGACGGCCCCTCGACGCTCACGCAGGCCGAGCTCGACCGCGTCTCGAAGGATTTCGCGCCGCCCGTCTACGAGAAGCTGGCCGACACGGACGCTTCCTACGAGCAGCACCTGCTCGAGAACAAGGCCTTCGCGCGCTGGGTCGAGCGCAACGTGGCGCCGCACAAGGTGGCGGGCTACGCGGCCGTGACGCTGTCGCTCAAGCCGAACGGCGTGGCGCCGGGCGACGCGACCGACGCGCAGATGGACACCGTGGCCGACTGGGCCGACGCCTACTCGTTCGGCGAGCTGCGCGTCTCGCACGAGCAGAACCTGATCCTCGCCAACGTCAAGAAGCGTGACCTGTTCGCGCTGTGGGAGAAGGCCAGGGCAGCCGGCTTCGCGACGCCGAACATCGGCCTGCTGACCGACATCATCGCCTGCCCGGGCGGCGATTTCTGCTCGCTGGCCAATGCCAAGTCGATCCCGATCGCGCAGGCGATCCAGGAGCGTTTCGACGACCTGGACTACGTCTACGACCTCGGCGAGATGTCGCTGAACATCTCGGGCTGCATGAACTCCTGCGGCCATCACCACGTCGGCAACATCGGCATCCTCGGCGTCGACAAGGACGGCGCCGAGTGGTACCAGATCTCGCTGGGCGGCGAGCAGGGCACGGGCGCGGACGGCCTGAAGCTGGGCCGCGTGATCGGCCCGTCGTTCTCGGCGCATGAAGTGCCGGACGTGATCAGCACGCTGGTCGACACCTTCGTGGAATCGCGCATCGACGGCGAGCGCTTCATCGATACCTACCAGCGTATCGGTCTCGCGCCGTTCAAGGAACGCGTCTACGCGGCCCGCCAGCCGGCCCACGCCTAAGCAACGAGGAATTAGCAGATGGCTTCGATTATCAAGAACCGCGCCGTGATCGACGACGCATGGCAAGTGGTGCGGGCCGCCGAGGACGGCGCCCTGCCCGCGGTGGACGCGCTGCCGGCCGGCAAGCTGCTGGTGCCGCGGGCTTACTGGCAGGCCGAGCGCGAGGCGCTGGTCGCCGCGCGTGGCAAGGACGAACTGGGCGTGTGGCTCGCGCCGGACAGCGAACCGGCCGAGCTGGTGGCCGATTTCGACAAGCTGACGGTGATCGCGGTGGACTTCCCGCGCTTCGGCGACGGCCGCGGCTACAGCACGGCGCACCTGCTGCGCAATCGCCACGGCTGGACCGGCGAGCTGCGCGCGATCGGCGACGTGCTGCGCGACCAGCTGAACTACATGTCGCGCTGCGG
>NZ_VWWK01000383.1:0-2069 GCF_011753035.1 Burkholderia sp. Ax-1720
CGGTCCGCGGCGCCGCTCAGGCCCGCGCCAAGGCCGCCCGCGGCCCGGCGCGAGGCCGCCGCCGGGCCCCGGCCGATATCGGGTTAGCCCCGGTCCGGGGCGGTGAAAGTTTTCGGCCCGCCTGCCGTAAACCACTTAACGGCGGCCTTCCCGCCGGCCATTCGTGAGGGACAGGCTGTGCTGATTTTCGTGGGAACTCTCGTGACGTTGTTGTCCGTGTTCGGCGGCTACGCGCTCGCGGGCGGCCACCTGGGCGCGCTGATCCAACCGCTCGAAATCCTGATGATCGCCGGCGCCGGCGTGGGCGCCTTCATCCTCGGCAACGGCATCAAGATGATCAAGGCCACGCTGCGCGTGCTGCCGACCCTGTTCAAGAGCTCGAAATACACCAAGGCGCTGTACATGGAGCTGATGGCCCTGCTCTACGTGCTGCTGGCCAAGGCGCGCAAGGAAGGCACGCTCACCCTCGAGGCCGACATCGACGACCCCGAGAAGAGCCCGATCTTCACCCAGTACCCGAAGATCCTGGCCGACAAGCACATGGTCGAGTTCCTGACCGACTACCTGCGCCTGATGGTGGGCGGCAACATGAACGCCTTCGAGATCGAAAGCCTGATGGACGAGGAGATCGAGACCCACCACGTCGAGGTGGAGGGCCCGGCCCATGCGCTCACGCGCGTGGGCGACGCGATGCCCGCCTTCGGCATCGTGGCGGCGGTGATGGGCGTGGTGCACACCATGGCCTCGGCCGACAAGCCGCCCGCGGTGCTCGGCGCGATGATCGCGCAGGCGCTGGTCGGCACCTTCCTCGGCATCCTGCTCTCCTACGGCCTGATCGGGCCGCTGGCCAGCCTCGCCGAACAGCGCGCGGCCGAGTCGACCAAGCTGCTCCAGTGCATCAAGGTGACCATCCTGGCGAGCCTGAACGGCTACGCGCCGGCGATCGCGGTCGAATTCGGCCGCAAGGTGCTCTTCTCGACCGAACGCCCGTCGTTCGCCGAGCTCGAGGAGCACGTGCGCCGGGTGAAGGCGAAATAAGCGGGGCGGCCGGCGATGAGCAAGGGCAAGGATCGCGCGATCGTCGTCAAGCGGGTCGCGCCGGCGAAGAAGGGCCACCACGGCGGGGCCTGGAAGCTCGCCTATGCGGACTTCATGACCGCGATGATGGCCTTCTTCCTGCTGATGTGGCTGCTCTCGGCGGTCACGCCGGTGCAGTTGAAGGGCATCGCCGACTACTTCAACACGCCGCTGCGGGCCGCGCTGTTCGGCAACGGCGATCGCAGCTCGCATGACTCGAGCATCGTCAACGGCGGCGGCTCGGACATCACGCGCAGCGAGTCGGGCACCACGCGGCGCACCGACGGCACCACCATGCTGGCCAGCCGCCTGACCCAGGAAGGCCGCGACGAGGATCGCGACGTCGATCCGGGCGCGCAGCAGGACCGCCAGGAGCAAGTGCGCCTGCACGACCTGCAGATCAAGCTGATGGCGGCGATCGAGGCCAACCCGGTGCTGCGCCAGTTCAAGCAGCAGATCCGCATCGACTCGACCCTGACCGGGCTGCGCATCGAGATCGTCGACACCCAGAAGCGGCCGATGTTCGCGCTCTCGAGCGACACCGTCGAGCCCTACATGCGCGACATCCTGCGCGAGATCGGCAAGACCCTCAACGACGTGCCGAACCGCATCGTGATGCAGGGCCATACCGACGCGGTGCCGTATTCGGGCGGCGAGAAGGGCTACAGCAACTGGGAATTGTCGGCCGACCGGGCCAATGCCTCGCGGCGCGAGCTGATCGCCGGCGGGATGGACGAGGCCAAGGTGCTGCGCGTGACCGGCCTGGCCTCGACCCAGAACCTGAACAAGGCCGACCCGCTCGACCCGGAGAACCGCCGGATCAGCATCCTGGTGCTGAACCGCAAGTCGGAAACCGCGCTGATGCGCGAGGACGCCACCGCCACCACGCTGTCGAACGACGCGGCCGGCTCGCAGGGGCTCGCGCAGCAGATCGGCGGCGGCGCGAAGCCGGCGGCACCGGCTGCCGGGCCTGCCGCGGTGCCGGCGCCGGC